>JAGWAW010000003.1 GCA_021296165.1 Nitrosopumilaceae archaeon
GTACACCTGTCTGGATAGGCTTTTGGGGGTCAGATTTGAGGCATTTGGATCAATCACCCGTCTTTGCGGGAGGAACCATGTCACCATGAAATCAGTGGACAGCAAGATGGACTCGTCTCTGGAGAACGATGCAGAAATCCTCAAAGTCTTGGGAGGCATGCGGGGCGGCGGTCTGTTGCGCATTACCGGATAGGCCTGCGATGCCGTACGGGTTCCCGCAGGGGACTGGTGCCACCACATCGGCCGTTCAAGTCGTAAATGTAGGTGCACGAGTGCCACGACATGGCAGATGGGCCGGCGCCCGATTTTGCGCTGGAACGTGAACATTGGCGCCGGATGCGGGATCGCAGGACATGCACAGGGTCTATCCAAGATGCGGGCGCATCACGCCCGCGCGGGTCCGCCGCATGTGCTATCGTGGCTGGCAGCATGGCCTCCGTCCGAGCGGCCGCGCGCATTCGTCTGGGAATGTCCTATCTTCGCGAGCCGCGTTGGGCCATGCGCCGGGGGGCTGCAACGGGCCCGGACCGTGGCCACAGCCGGTCTTGGATATGCGCCTCGGATACACCTGTCTTGGCGTCCGTCCGTGCATGCCCATCGCGCGGGGGTGTCCGTGGGGCAGTCCATGCCCTATCATGTGCCGCGTATGATCTCGCCGACCTGCGGGGAGCACTCCTCCATGTCCTTGAACGAGTCTATGGAATGCCACCGGGCGTTGGGGAACCTTGCGACCCCCAGCCCGCCGGCCGCTGCCCATTGGGGGAATAGCGTTCGCTCTATGTCGCCCCTCTCGGGGAGCCTGTCCAGGACGTCCCGCTCCAGGCGGTATATCCCGGCGTTCATCCACATGCCGGGCAGCGGGGCCTTTTCGCCGAAGCCGGCCACCCTGTCGCCGTCCAGCTCCAGCACCCCGTACTGCGTCCGCAGCGGCACCGAAGCTATGTGGTTGGGCGGTATGGCGCCCATGTCTATGTCGGTTATGATGTCGCCGTTCAGGACGTAGAACTCGCCCCGTATGAGGTCTGAGGCGTTCCGTATGGCTCCGGCCGTCCCCAGGGGCTCGTCCTCTGCTGACACGGCCACCCGGCCGTGTCCCATGCGCTCCAGGTAGTTTTCGATCATCTGGGTCTTGTACCCGGAGCACACCACCACGTCGCGTATGCTGAACCTGTCCAGATAGCGCAGCTGCCACTCCAGCAGGGGTACGTTGGCCAGCGGCGTCAGGGGCTTGGGGACGTAGTCTGTTATGGGCCTGAGCCTCTGGCCCCTGCCGCCGGCCAGTATCACCGCTTGCATGGGGGTGGTAAGGCGGCGGGCGGATATAATCTGATATGGTGCCGGGCCGGCAAAGGGATTTTAGCTGCCGCCGGGGGTCCTCCCCGTGGTGCGGATGTATGTTATGGCGGCGGTTGCGGCGGCCGGCGTGGCGGCGCTGGCCGCCGTATATGCCACGGGGACCGCGCCGGACCCGGCGGGCACCGCCGCGCTGGAGGCGGGGGGCTCGCCGCCGCTGGGGGACGCGGGCGCCCCGCTCACCATGATAGAGTGGGGCGACTACCAGTGCACCTTCTGCTATAGGTTCCACCAGAACACGCTGGACTCTCTCATGGAATACGTGGATTCGGGGGAGTTGCGCATCATATTCCAGGACTTTCCGCTCAACGGACACGACTCGGTGCTGGCCGCCCAGGCCGCCCGGTGCGCCGCCGACCAGGGCCTCTTCTGGGAGTACCACGATACGCTATACCAGAACTGGGGCGGCGAGCGGACCGGCTGGATACGCCCACCGGTCCTGTACGGCTTTGCACTGAACGTGGGCCTTGACATGCGCATGTACGGCGACTGCGTGGGGGAGGGGCGCCACCTGGGGAATATCCGCGAGTCGTACAGATTGTTCCAGGAGGCGGGCATCGACGCCACCCCGTCATTTGTCATACACGACGGCGAGCGGTCCGTCAAGATAGTGGGTAACCAGCCCGCCGAGACGTTCGTCCGGACCATAGAGCAGATGCTCCGGTAGCATGTGTGGCTCCCTACAACCTATATTGAACGCGGCCGCTCCCGCCGCCCATGCCACAGAAGCACGACTCAGTCAGGCTGTACCGCCTGCGCAAGATGCTAAAGCACCTCTCCGACAAGTCCGGACGGGGAACGGAGCTCATATCGGTGTACATACCCAAGGGCAAGCAGATGCACGAGATCATAAACATGCTCCGCAACGAGCAGGGCACCGCCTCCAACATAAAGTCGGACCTGACCCGAAACCACGTGGTGGACTCGCTGGGCAAGGTCATACAGCGCCTGAAGCTGTACAAGAAGACGCCCGAGCGCGGACTGGTGGTCTTCTGCGGCGCCCTGCCGCCGGAGGAGGGCGGCCCGCTGGGCAGCGAGGAGCTGAGCATATTCGTGATAGACCCAATCAAGGACCTGAAGCAGTACCTGTACCGGTGCGACGACCACTTCCATGTGGAGATACTCCGGGACATGCTCAAGGACGACACCGCCATAGGGTTCCTGGCCATAGACGCCAAGGATGCGGGCTGGGGGCTGCTGCGGGGGGACAGCATCGAGGAGCTGGACCACACCGGCTCGGGGGTGGCCGGCAAGCACCGGCAGGGGGGCCAGTCGGCCAAGCGGTTCCAGAAGCTCCGGGAGATGGAGCTGACATACTACTTCAACCGGGTGGCCGCCATGACCCGGGAGTACTTTATAGACATACACCGGGTGAAGGGGCTCATAGTGTCGGGGCCCGGGCCCACCAAGGAGGAGTTCATCAACGGAAGCTACCTGGAGTACAGGCTGCAGAACATGATACTGGCCACCATAGACTCCTCGTACTCGGGGCGCGAGGGGGTGCGGGAAGCCTTTGAAAAGTCCGGCGACATACTATCCGACTTTAGGCTGATGGAGGAGAAGAAGCTCGTAGACCGCCTCTTCCGGGAGATAAGCACCGGCTCGGGCCTGGCCTCGTACGGGCTGCGGGAGGTGCTCTCCCATATCCAGAACAACGCGGCGCAGACCGTGCTGGTGACCGACGACACGGCCATGCACCGGGTGACCGGGGTGTGCCGGAGGTGCGGCAGCGAGCAGAGCCGGCTGGTGGAGCGGCCGGAGGTCATCCCCCTCAAGAACCAGTATGCCACCGAGCCGTGCCCCGACTGCCGCTCCCTGGAGGTGGAGAGCGCCGAGCAGGATTTGGTGGACTATCTGGCCCTGATATGCTCAAAGGTGGGGACCGCCCTGGAGGTGGTATCTGGCAAGGCAGAGCACGGCGCCAAGCTGACCAACCTGGGCAAGGTGGCGGCCATCCTGCGGTACAACCCGGCGCACTCCTGAATGACAAGACTAGAATAAACGCGCCCCGCACACGGGGGGCAGTGACATCGTACGGCCTGGGGTCCCTGCTGGGTGTGGACGAGTTGATGCGGTGCGCCTCGCAGGTGGGTCCGGACGACTCCGTATGGATACCGGAGACCTGGGGGATGGAGTGTATGGGGATGATCTCGGCAGTCGCCCAGAAGAGTCCCTGCCGCCGCATAGGCTCCTCCATACTGAACGTGTACTCCCGGAGCCCGGCCGCCCTGGCCATGGGGGCGGCCACACTGGACGCGCTCTCGGGCGGGCGGTTCGTGCTGGGCCTGGGGGCCAGCAGCCCGGCCATAGTCAGGGGACTGCACGGGATGGAATACGAGAGGCCCGTGCGGCGCGTCCGCGAGTGCGTTGAGATTGTGCGGATGGCGCTGGAGGGGAGGCGCATCGACTATGCCGGGGAGGTGTACGATCTCCGGGGGTTCTCCCTGCTGGTGAAACCGCCCCGGGGAAGTGTCCCGGTGTATCTGGCGGCGGTAAACCCCAGGATGATGCGGCTGGCCTGGGAGGTGGCCGACGGCGTCATACTGTATTTGAGGCCGCCCGGGGAGATCCGTGATACGCTGCGTACCATGGGGGGCCGCCGCATCGGCGTGGCCTGCCAGATAATCACGGCCGTCTCCCGCGACGCGCCGGCCGCGTACGAGCGGGCACGCCGCACACTGGCATTCTATGTGTCGGTGGGTGCCATATACAGGGAGTTTCTGGCGGCGCACGGCTACGCCGAGCAGACCCGCTCCATACACTCCGAGTACCGGAGGGGTGGCCTGGGGGCCGCCCGCCGGGCCGTGCCCGACACGATGCTCCACTCCCTGACCGCCTGCGGCACCCCCAGGGAGTGCGCCGCCACAATAGAGGAGTTTTCGGCGGCGGGCGTCGACGAACCCATACTGCAGTTCAACCCGGTGGGCGACGTCTCCGAGTCGTTCGAGCTACTCAGGAGGGTGTCGGGCTGAGCGGGGTGGGCATGGCGGCGGCGGCGCAGACCGCCTTTGCCGACGGGGAGCGGCCCATATCCGAGCTGCTGCTGGAGCCGTCCGCGGACATACTGCAACATGCGGGCGACACTCCGATAGACTGCGTGCTGGTCTCCACCAATGACACCGCCAGATACCTGGCCGCCGTCCTCTCGGAGCTCTGCGGGGTCACGCCCCGCATATCCGGTACGATGGAGAGCATGTGCAGCTCGGGCGGGGCGGCCCTGATAACGGCGTACTCCTACGTGCGGTCCGGCCTGGCCAGGACGGTTCTGGTGGCCGGGGCGGAGAACCCCGGCAGCCCCGGCTCGGTGCTGGACTGGGACGTGTCCCGGGGGCAGTTTCAGAGCCCCATATACTGGGGGTCTATACTGACAAAGTCGTACATGCGCCGGTACGGCGTGTCCCGGGAGGATCTGGCGGCCGTCGCAGCAAAGAACCGCTCCCAGGCGCAGGACAACCCACATTCGCTGCACGGCTCGCCCTGCACCATATCGGACGTGCTGGCCTCGCCGCAAGTTACGGAGGATTTGAACCTGCTGGACTGCTCCCAGTTGTGCTCGGGCTCGGCGGCGGTACTGGTGGCCGACGATGCAACCTGCCGCCGCATCACCGACACGCCGGTGTGGATCCGCGGACTCTCGCAGTATACGGCCTCGGCGGGGTTCGGAGCCGGCGGCTCGTACCACCAGATAGTATCGGCCGGGGAGGCGGCCAGGGCCGCGTACGCGATGGCGGGAATATCCGCCGGCATGATAGACGTGGCCGAGGTGCACGACGCCTTCTCGGTATGCGAGCCGATGGCGCTGGAGTCGCTGGGGATGGCCCAGCCTGGCCGGGGGGCGGGGCTCTCCGGCGAGCTGTACGGCACCGGCAGCCGCCGCGTGAACCCCCGGGGCGGGATACTGGGGGCGGGCCACCCGCTGGGCGCCACCGGGCTGGCCCAGGCCGCCGAGGTCTTTGCGCAGCTCCGGGGCGAGGCCGGAAGGCGGCAGGTGGAGAACGCCCGCACCGGCGTCATACAGGGCATGTCGGCGGCCGGGACCGGCTCGGTGGTGGTGGTGATGGAGTCATGAGCATAGAGCCGTACCTGCGGCGGGGGGTCTTTGCCGTGCCATACTGTGACGGGTGCGGGCGGTGGGTGTGGCCGCCATCGGCGCGGTGCGGCGTATGCCGCGGCGCGACGCGGGCGCGGCCCTACTCGGAGCGCGGCTCCATACTGGAGTGCTCGTCCCGGGAGGGCGTGGTCTTCTGCATGTGCGAGTTTCCCGGCGGCGTGCGGGTGATGGGAAGGCTGGCGGCAGGACCCCGCCGGGCCGGCTCCACCGTCGTGCTGTCGGGCTGCGGCATGGACGGGGACGCGCCATTCTTTGAGGTCACGTCCGTGTAGCGGGTCGCGGCGCAGATGTAGGGGGTCTCTCGGCTCTGATCAAATGTCCAGACCGTCGGCAGGCTTATGATCCATCTGGTGAGCAGCCCGAACCTTTGGATCAGCGGCCCCCAGCCGTACCTGTCCGGTGGTGTTCCGTGCCCGGGCCGGGGATGGCTGCCGGCCAGCACGAACCGCACCCCATCGGTGCGGGGCACCCCCCGCACCACGGCGGCGGCCAGCAGATCCCCCATCTGGGGGAGCCCCCCGGTGAAGACGGCCGGGGCATCAAACCCCAGCGACGCATAATCGAATGTTGTGGCATCGGCGCACCGCACGTCCAGGGTCATCCCCGCATGTTTTGCTATGTCGGTTTGCAGCGACGCCAGAGACTCGTCTATCTCTATGGAGCAGGCGTCCATCCCCAGCATCCTGCCGCAGAGGGCTATGCGCCCATCGCCGGATCCGACATCTATTATCTGGGTGCAGCCGGATCTCCTGGCGGCCAGCGCCAGCATGTATGCGGAGAGGAGCCATGTGGGATAGAAGGGCTGGGCGCTGCCCGGGTTCTTCATGCTGTCTATCCAGTAGTGGCTTATGTCGCCCTCGTATATGGTGCACCGCACACCAGAAAGGGTGGCGTCGTACCTGTTGTGGTAGATGGGATTGGCCCGGGCCAGGCGGTGTATGCCGGCCGTCTCCATGCCGTGGTATGCGCCGCACGGCACCGCCTCCTGTATGTGGGATCTGCCCCTGTACACCTTGAAAAAGTCCCGCTTGATCATGCAAAAGTCCCGGGCCGCCTCCGAAAGCACGGAACTGTATCCCCCGCCCCCGCGATAAAAGGTGATCTGGTATGGGGCCGTCCCCGGCCCCGGAGTGCACTGGACCGGTGCCGGGCGCACTGCCAACATACATTTTTTAACCGAACGGCGGGCGGTGTGCTCAGTTGGCCGGGCTGGATACATTCGACAAGGACCTTCTCAACGAGATACAGTGGAGCTTTCCGCTGTCCTCGCGTCCCTATCACGAGCTGGCCGGACGCTTGGGTGCGGACGTCGGCGAGGTGATGGAGAGGGTAAGGCGGCTGAAGGCAGCCGGCATAATACGCCAGCTCAGCGCCATATTCGACACCAGGAGGCTCGGCTACAAGAGCTCACTGGTGGCGATGAGTGTCGCACCCGACCGGCTGGTGCAGGTTGCCGCCAGCATCAGCGAGCACCCCGGCGTCAGCCACAACTACGAGCGAAACCACGACTTTAACCTGTGGTTTACCATCGCCGTCCCGCCGCACTCCAGCATACAAGATGAGGTGAACCGCTTCTCGAGGCTGGAGGGGGTGAGTGCCACGCGAATGCTTCCCACGCTGAGAATGTTCAAGATCGGCGTGAAACTGGACATGAACGAGTCCAAGAAGCGGGAGGTGAAGCCGTCCGAGGACAAGAAAAAGATCCGGGACGAGCCGTTTGCAAACACCGAGCGCGACCGGAGCTTCGTCCGGGAGCTGCAAAAAGACCTGCCGGTGGTCGAGAGGCCGTTCGCCCAGATGGCCCAAAACCTGGGGGTTGCAGAGGAGGACCTGTTCAGACAGGCCAGAGAATACGAGGCGACAGGAGTGATGCGCCGGTACGCGGCCATTCTCCGGCACCGGGACGCCGGGTTCCTGGCCAACGGCATGATAGTGTGGAAGGTCCCCGACGACATGATACCGTCCATCGGGGAGATGCTGGGGGCATTCCCGCAGGTCAGCCACTGCTACCAGCGCCCGGCATACCCGGACTGGCCGTATACCGTCTTTTCCATGATACACTGCCGCACCCGCGAGGAGGCCGCCGAGACGGCCAGGACGATACAGTCGCAGATCGGGATAAGCGAGTACCGCATACTCTTCAGCGAGCGCGAGTTCAAAAAGAGCCGCGTCGAGTATTTCATGGAGCCGGCGGCCGCCTGACAGTATTGCGCTGCCGGATGTCCACCGCACCGTCTCCGGATAGTATTCGCTGCGCATTTTTTGGGCGAGGTCTTTTGGCTTTGCGGTATTGGGGGGATGGCGCAAAGTTCCGTGTCGGGAGCATCTTGGTGTGCGCCATTATGCGCCGCCGTGCCGTGCTCCCGGAAATGGGATAATTTGACCGCGCCGGATTGGCCCGGCGCCGCCGCAGAACCCGCCCGACCATAACGTCTAAAATTCCGCAGGAATAAGATGCTACGCGCGGAGGCGACAGCCGGATGTGACAGATTTGCACGGGCGTGTGTCAGGGGAACCGATGCTTCGGAATTTTCAGATGGCCGCAGCAGACGGGAGGCGCATACGCGCATATGGCACTATTTCTTGGCATCTTCCAGCTCTATTGCCATCATGAACGCGTCCTCGCCGTCCCTGTAGTACGACTTTAGCTGCTGCTTTATGACGAACCCCAGGTTCTCGTACAGCCGGATGGCCCCATTGTTGCTGCACCGCACCTCCAGGTACATCTCCACGCACTTTCTTGTTCTTGTGCCCTTGACGGCCTCGTCCACCAGGACCTTGCCTATCCCCCTCTTGCGGTGCTCGGGCAGCACGGCCACCGATACCAGGTGGCCCTTCTTGACAAATCCCAGCCGTCGAAACGATGAAAAACCGTACTCGGTCTTACACATTATATAGCCAGCATGAACGTCTCCCACCAGCGCCACCAAAAACGCCTCTGGCAACTCGGCCATCAGGCTCTCGTAAAAGTAGTCCGAGTAGTGCTCCGGGAGCGTCTTGAGGTTTATCTCCATGACGGGGATCAGATCCCCGTGCGCGGCGCGGCGGTATACGCAGCCGTTCTCCTCCCGCAGTATGGCCTGCACGTTTTCGGCAGATCCGCGTGATTTATTTAATCATGCCATAGGGCGGCCCGGCCCGGGCCGTACTCCACGTGGCCGCTGTTCTTAATCAGGCTGGCCGAGCGCACGAACACGTCGCATCCTTCATCGGCGCACGCGTCGCCGGCGGGCAGCATGCCCATGCCTCCCCGGGCCGTCACCATGTGGTGTAGCAGCGGCAGCAGGGCGGCCCGCCCCCCGTGGGCCTCCCTCTCGCCCAACACCCAGAACATCTCGGTTGCCTCCGGGTACAGTACGCTGGCGCGCAGGCGTCTCCCCTCTTCGGTGTAGTGGCCCACTATGGTCAGCCGTCCTCTTGCCAAGCGGTTCACCGCTCGGGCAAACCCCAGGCACAGGCGGCACCTGTCGTCGTACAGCATCACCGGGGGCTTCATACAGTATGGTACCCTCCGGGGAATAAAAAACCTGCCCGCCCCGCCGGGCGCCGCTACGCGCCCCAGACAAATCCAAGTACACAAATTGGGCGGCGCGCGGTGATCAAACATGGGGTGGGAGGATGCCTACCGGAAGAAGACACCACTCTCCGGGGATCTGTTCGGGCGCTCGAAGCGGCTCCACGTGAACGGCGTCTCGCACAACATTAGGTTCTTTGAGCCGTACCCATTTGTGACCGCGTCCTCGCACGGCAAGAGCCTGGTGGACGTGGACTCGAACAGCTATACGGACTATTGGATGGGCCACTGGGCTCTGGTGCTGGGCCACCGCCACCCTGCCGTGGAGGCGGCCCTCGCCGCCCAGCTCTCCAGGGGGTGGATGTACGGCACGGTCAACGAGCAGACCATTGAGCTCTCGCAGATGATATCGGATGCCGTGCCGGCGGCCGAGCGCATCCGCTACACCGCCTCGGGCACCGAGGCGGTCATGTACGCCTCCCGGCTTGCCCGGGCAGCGACGGGCCGGGACGTGATCGCCAAGGTGGACGGCGGCTGGCACGGATACGCCTCCGACATGCTGAAGACGGTGAACTGGCCCTTCTCGGAGCCGGAGAGCACCGGCTGCATACACGACGACCGTATCGTATCCATACCATACAACGACACCGAGCGGGCCGTATCGATACTGGAGGGCGTGGGCGACCGGCTGGCCGGCATCGTGGTGGAGCCGGTCCTGGGGGGCGCCGGGTGCATACCGGCCCAGGCCGACTACCTGCGCGGGCTGCAGGAGTGCGCCCGCAAGAGCGGCGCCCTGCTCGTGCTGGACGAGATCGTGACCGGGTTCCGGTTCGGGCATGGGTGTGTGTATGAAGAGATGGGACTGGATCCTGATCTGCTGACGCTGGGCAAGATAGTGGGGGGAGGCATGCCCTTGGGTGTGCTGTGCGGCAAGGAGGAGATAATGGAGATCGCCAACGCCAAGGCCATGTCCCGGAAGGAGAGGTGCTACATAGGCGGCGGGACATTCTCGGCCAACCCCGCATCCATGGTGGCTGGCGCGGCCACGCTGCGGGAGCTCAAGGAGTCGCCGGCCATCTACGAGCGCATCAACCAGATGGGCAGGGACGCCCGGGCATCGCTGGGGCGCACACTGGAGGGGCGCGCCCAGGTGACGGGCAGGGGATCGCTGTTCATGACGCACTTTACCGAGTCCGGGTCGGTGGTCGACGCGGCGGGCGCGGCCCGGTGCAGCGGGCAGTCGCTGGTGCGGTACCACATGCATATCATGGCATACGACGGGATATTCATCCTGCCCGGCAAGCTGGGGGCGTTCTCCTCCGCCCACACGTTCGATGACGTGCGGGATCTGGCCGAGGCCACCGAGAGGTTCGCGGCCGCGGATACGGAATCCATCTCCCCTGCCTCCCCGCAGGACGCCCGGGAGAGGATGGCGCGCGAGGCCATAGCCAAGTTCCACTCGCTATAAGACTAAAATCGGTGTCCGCGTTATGCAGCCCGATGGGTCTGTTTTCTAGAAGGGATCCCGAAGAGTTGATGCGCCATGCCGCCCTGTTGATGGAGAAGGGCCAGCCGAAGGGGGCGGTGGGTCTCTACAACCAGGTACTGAAGCAGGATTCTGACAACCGTGAGGCTCTCCACCAAAAGGGTATAGCCCTCAACCAGATGAAAAAGTACAACGACACGGTGACGTGCGCCGATGCGACGCTGGCCATATATCCGGGGGATGCGGTGGCCTACAACAGCAAGGGGGTGGCGCTGGCCGAGATGGGGAATACTCAGGCGGCAGCCGAATGCTATGACATGGCCATGGACTCTGATCCGCGGTACTATGAGTCCTACTTCAACAAGGGGGTGCTGCTGGCCAGGCTGCACGATCTGCCTGAGGCCTTGGAGCTGATGGAGAAGGCGGTGCGGCTGAACCGCAAGAATCCGGTCCCCATACTACACAAGGCCATCATACTGGGCAAGATGCACAAGAACAAGGACGCGCTGGGGCTGCTGGAGCGGCTGGAGCGCCGGTTCGGCCCACATCCTGACGTCGCGTTTCAGCGCGGCGTCCAGCTGGCCGAGATGGGGGATCACCGCCGGGCCATCGAGGTGTTTGAGGGATTGCCCGGCAAGCACGGAGACAACGCGGTACTGCTGTATTCGCTGTCCCGCAGCCGGGCAGCCCTGGGCGAGGGCGAGGCGGCACTGGACCTGCTGAAGAGGGCCGTGTCCAAGAACCCCAAGGCGGTTCGCGCCTGGGCGCGGAAGGAGGCGGCCTTTTTACCGCTCCACGGCGATGACAGGTTCCGGAAGCTGGCAAAGATGTGATCCCCTTCGGTGCGCCGGTGGCCGGCGCGCGTTCGGGGTTATGGCGTGCAATTTGGGGTGCGTGGGTGATTATTTACTATCTCTGTAAATCACTACAGTCGAGCGCGAATCTATTGTAAAGTTGATAATTGCAAATATTCCCCATGAAACGGCAAATTGTTTTTTGCGACGTTTATTTCAACAACTGTGCGCCCGCATCATGTACCGTCACTCGGCAGTAAGAGTGTCGTCTACCAACCCGGTCACGAATCCACCAAACTCATCGTCGCGAAATTTTATTGTGTCAAAATTGGACGTGGAATTGGCATAGCCCTGGCACTTTATGTGGTAGCACATGCCTGCGGGGCCCCCAAAGTAGTATGCCGGGCAGGTGCAATATCCGCGGTGAGGATCCACCCAGTGCTCGGCCTTGCGGCCCACCACCGTCCACACCTGGCGGCCGCTGGGGAGGAATATGTGCTGCTTTACCCTGCCCTCGGCCACCGCCTCCTTGATTCCCAGCGTACCCATATCCTATACGGCGTAAATATGCGTCATATTTCAATCGTCCCCACTGTCACCCGCGCGGATTCGGCGCATCCGGGCGACCGATCAGACTCTTGCAAAATCGGCTGGTCCGTCATCCCCCACCCGCAACTTCCCCGTCCGCCCGGAGGGATGCGCCATTCCGCACGAGCCTGCCCAAGCCGGGTATTGGGCAGGATGGGGCGCGGATGTCGCACCGGCGGCGCCCGGCCGGGGCACGGGCGGCGCGGTCCGCGCAAAAACTTCAAAAAATGCCGTCAACGTGGCTTGCAAGAGAACTCGAATGCACAATGGCGCCGGATTCTAATCAAAACTATTATGTTTAGTTCGGGCTGCCAGTCCGCCCCTCTGGGTTTTAGCGCCGCCGGGGACTCCCAGAATGGCCGGACCGGGCAGGCCCGCGCCAAATATTCCGGCATGTGCGGGGGAGCGGCGCCCCTCACACAGAAAAAATCGTCGCGCACCGCTGCAGACTATATCTGGTAGGGCTTTATCGGATCCCTGGTGGTCTCGTGGGTTCTCATCCACTCCAGGGTGTTCACGAACGCCTCGGCCAGCTCGATGGTAGTAAGCACGGGGATGCCCAGCTCCAGCGCCTTGCGGCGTATCTGGTACTCGTCCTCCAGCATCCCGATGTACTTTTCCAGGGTGGCGGTGCTGGGTATGTTTATGATGAAGTCTATCTTTCTCTGGTATAGCATGTCCGCTATGTTGGGCTGCCGCTCGGGCTCGGATATCTTGTGGACGACCTTGACGGCGCCCAGCCTCTCCTCCAGGAACTCGGCGGTGTGTTCTGTGGCCAGTATGTTGAAGCCCATCCCGCCCAGCTTTGCCACGGTGGCCAGCAGCTTCTCCTTGTTGGGCGTGCCGCCCACGGTGATCAGGGCCGACCCGCCGGAGGGCAGGTTGTACCCCACGGCGCCCAAGGCCTTGGAGAGGGCGTCATAGAAGCTCTCCCCAAAGCAGGCCGCCTCGCCGGTGGAGTGCATCTCCACGCCCAGCGTCAGGTCTGCACCTTCCAGCTGCATGAACGAGAACTGGGGCACCTTTATCCCCACGGTGCGTATATCGCGCCATCTGTCGTGGGGAATGGCGGGCAGCCTGCCGCCCATGACGGCGCGGGACGCCAGCGATATGAGGTTCATGCCAACCAGTTTCGAGACGAACGGCATGGAGCGGGATGCCCGTATGTTCAGCTCTATCACGTACACCTCGCCGTCATGCACCAGAAACTGCAGGTTGAAGGGCCCCCGGATGCGGAAGGTGCGGGCTATCTTGATGGTGTACTCGGTGATGGTCTGTACAGTCATGTTGCCCAGCCTCCAGGGCGGGATGCACATCATCGCGTCGCCCGAGTGCACCCCGGCGCTGTCTATGTGCTCCACCACCGCCCCTATGACCACGTTGTCGCCGTCGGAGACGCCGTCCACGTCCACCTCCAGCGAGTTGAGCATGAACTTTGATATCACGACGGGGTGGTCCGGCGAGACCCGGGTGGCCTTCTGGGCGTACGTCCTCAGCTCGTCGGCGGACCAGACCACCTTCATGGCGGCGCCTGACAGGACGTAGGAGGGGCGCACCAGGACCGGAAACCCCACCTCGCGCGCGAACGTGCGGGCCTCCTCCAGGCTGGAGAACGCCTGCCAGCGCGGCTGCCGTATGTGCAGCTTGTCCAGCTCGGCGCTGAACTTTGAGCGGTCCTCGGCCCGGTCCACGTCCGACGCCGACGTGCCCAGTATGGGCACGCCGCTGGCTGCCAGGGACGGCGTCAGGTTGTTGGCCGCCTGCCCTCCCACGCTGGTCACCACCCCGCGCGGATTCTCGAACTCCACTATGTCCATGACGCGCTCGTGGGTCAGCTCCTCAAAGTAGAGGCGGTTGCATATGTCGTAGTCGGTAGAGACTGTCTCCGGGTTGCAGTTGACCACCGCAACGGGCATGCGGCCGTGCTCCCGTATGCCCCAGACCATGTTTACCGTGCCCCAGTCAAACTCCACGCTGCTTCCTATGCGGTAGGGGCCGGCGCCCAGCACAATGGCGGCGCGCTCCCCGGCCGGCACTACAATGTCGTGGTCTGCGCCCCCGTATGTCATGTACAGGTAGTTGGTCGCCGCCGGCCACTCGGCGGCCAGCGAGTCTATCTGCTTCACTTGGGGCAGTATGCCCATGCCCTTGCGGGTGGCGCGTATCTGGGCTGCGGTCCTGCCGCAGGCCCGGCCTATCTGGACATCCGAGAAGCCGGCGGCCTTGGCGTCCCGCATAGTGGAGCGGTCCGGCCCGCCCTTCAGGCGGCCTGCCATCTCCACCATGTTTCGTATCTTCTCCACGAACCAGGGGTCTATGGAGGACAGGCGGCTGATCCGGGCCGTGTCAAACCCGCGCGAGACGGCCGCGGCGACGTTGTACAGTATCGTATCGTCAAAGTGTATCAGCCTCTCCTCCAGCTCCTCCTCGGTGTATCGCTCGGGGCCGAACCGGTTCAGGATCAGCCCGTCCATTCCCGAGTCCAGCATGCGGATGGCCTTTTGGAGCGACTCCTCAAAGGTGCGTCCCACGCCCATCACCTCGCCCACCGACTTCATGGTGGGTCCCAGCTTTCTCTCCACCAGGTCAAACTTGGCAAAGTCCCACCGGGGGTGCTTGCACACCACGTAGTCCAGCGACGGCTCAAAGCACGCGGTGGTGCTCTTGGTTATGGTGTTGGTCAGCTCGTGCAGGTCGTACCCCAGGCCTATCTTGGCGGACATGTATGCCAGCGGGTATCCGGTGGCCTTGCTGGCCAGTGCCGAGGAGCGCGACAGCCGGGGGTTCATCTCGATGGCCACGTACTTTTCTGACGCGGTGTCCAGCGCGAACTGGACGTTGCACTCCCCCACTATACCCACGTGCGAGGCGGCCCGGAGGCTGGCCGAGCGCAGCATGTGGTATTCGCGGTTGTTGATGGTCTGGGAGGGTGCCACCACTATGTTGTCGCCGGTGTGCACCTTCATGGCGAGGACGTTCTCCATGTTGCACACGATGACGCCGTTGCCCGCCGTGTCCCGCATCACCTCGTACTCTATCTGCTTCCACCCGCCGATGTACTCCTCTATGAGCACCTGGCCTACCATGCTCGCCTTTATGCCGCGCTCCACTATCTCGTGTAGCTCCAACTCGTTGCGGGCGACTCCGCCGCCCTTGCCGCCCAGAGTATATGCCACCCGCACTATCACAGGATAGCCCAGCCTCCTGGCTGTCCGCTTGGCGGTCTCAAAGTCGGTGACCGTATCGCTGGGGAGGACGGGCACCCCGCACCTTCCCATGGCGTCCTTGAAGAGCTGGCGGTCCTCGGCCGTGCGGATGCCTCCTATGTCTGTACCCAGCACCTGCACCCCGTACTTTTCCAGTATGCCACCCTCGGCCAGTCCGACCCCGCAGTTGAGGGCCGTCTGGCCTCCGTACGAGAGCATTATGGCGTCGGGCCGCTCCTTCTCTATTACGGACTCTACGTACTGGGGGGTTACGGGCAGCAGATACACGCGATCGGCAAACCTGGTGTCGGTCTGTATGGTGGCCACGTTGGGGTTTATCAGGACGCTTCTCAGGCCGTCCTCCCGTATGGCCTTGAGGCATTGGCTACCGGAGTAGTCAAACTGGCGGCCGCTTTGGGCGGCTTTCGCCGGCTTCTCCGATCTTTATTGCCCCACTTCCCAGGACCAGTATATTCTTCAGCGACTCACTTCGCGGCAGGCCGGGGGTCCTCCATTATCCTGTGCAGCTCCTCGAAGACGAATCCGCAGTCGTGGGGGCCTGGGGAGGCCTCCGGGTGGAACTGCACCGCTATGCAGGGGCGCGTCCTGTGCCGGATTCCTTCGACGGTGTCGTCGTCGGTGTTGGTAAACCACAAGTCAAATTCCGAGTTGGCCAGCGAGTCGGGGCTGATGGCATAGCCGTGGTTCTGGCTGGTCACGTATACCATCCCGGTGGATACGTCCAGACAGGACTTGTTCTGGCCCCGATGACCGTACTTGAGCTTGTATGTCTGGGCGTTGCCAGCCAGGGCAATTATCTGCGCCCCCAAACATATGCCCAGCAGGGGCACGCCACGATCCATGAGGGCGCGGGCCGTGCGGATGGTCTCGGTGCAGTGCTGGGGGTCCCCGGGGCCGTTGCTTATGACCACGCCGGCGGGCTCGTACCCCATGACGTCGGATATGTCCGAGTCGTGGGGGACTCTGACGGCCCGGTATCCCATGCGGGTAACGTGCCGCAGTATGGCGTTCTTGGCGCCCACGTCCAGCACCACTACGTTGCGCCCCTGGCCGTACCCGGAGTGGTCGGCGGCCGAGGCGCCCTCCACCAGCCGTTCTGTGTCGTACCGGGGGGCCGAGGCCAGCCTCTCGGCAAGATCCTCCACATCCACGGGGGACTCAGAGACGGCCAAGGCGGACATCTGGACTCCCTGGCTCCGGAGCCTCTTTGTAAGCGAGCGCGTGTCCACGCCGGTGATGCCGGATATGCCCTGCGAATACATCCACTCGTCCAGAGTCATGGCCAGGTTCCAATGGCTGGCCGTATAAGAGAGATCGTGCACCACCAGGCCACGTACCTGTATGCGGCCGGACTCAAAGTGGGCGGGGATGCCATCGGGATCAGTCTCGGCGGGGTCGGGCACGCCATAGTTGCCCACCAGCGGATATGTGATGGACAGTATCTGGCCCCCGTATGAGGGATCGGTCAGTGTCTCGGCGTACCCCACCATGCCGGTATTGAAGACTGCCTCGCCAAACGCCATTCCGGGATGGCCAAACCCCTCGCCCTCCATGACGGTTCCGTCGTCAAGGAGCAGTGTGGCATACATACCCCTGTGCTCGGACTTTTTTACGGCTATTTTGAACCCTCGTTGGCTCCTCGAATGTGGCGATTTAAGTGTAAAGGTGGCGGGGCGCGTGTTGCATGAACAAGGTCATGTCCGAGGACGGAAAAATCCGGCATGTTTGATATGCAGGCGTGGGGGTGCACGCACCAGCTCGGGTTGCCAAGTGCCGCCGAGGATCAAAAGATTCTGGATCTGCCGACTGTGGCCCGGGCAGTGAGTGGGGCAAGAAGGCGGATCTGATCAACCATTCCGGGGGTGGGGACGGCCCGTTCGGCAGAGGCAGCAAGATGCCGAATTCCTCCGGTAAGGGTGGTGGCCCGGAGCGAGGCGCAGCTCCGTCAAATACCCGCAATGTCCAGTGGGCAGGCGCAGGGATGTGGATGGCGCACCGTATCGTGGGGTATGCGTGCGCCACGACATGAATGGACTACACATTCCTGCCGGAAAGTCGATACCGTCATGTTTATTTATTCAACGGGCAGAGCGGGGTTATGGGCGAGAGCGGGTACTTGGGCAAGGCACTACGCGGTGCCGACAAAGCATTGCGTGCCGGTGTTGAGACTGCCGACGGCGTGATAGACACGGCCGTAGATGTCGGCACCGGTACTGTCAACAAGGCCGTCGAGACCGGCAAGGACATCGGCGGCCAGGCCAGGCGCATGGTGGCCGGCAAAACAGAGATAGAGATGCTGGAGCGACTGGGAAACATGTGGCGTGAAGGGATGCTCACCGACGAGGAGTTCCGGGCCGTCAAGACTAGGATACTGGACAAGATATGAAAAAGTCAAACATCTTTGGCTCCGACGGACAGCGCGAGCTCAACCCGGACTGGTTTACGGGCCGGGTATGGATGAAGGTACTGTCGGAGGGTCTGGGGTTCTCAAAGCAGGACATGTATCACGTGCACTTTGAGAAGGGCGCCCGGACCAAGCTGCACCGCCACGACGGCTCCCAAGTACTGATAGTCACTGAGGGCCGGGGGAGTCTGGTCACATACGAGTCCGACGGAGCCGGGTCTGACTCCTTCGGCATACGGGAGACCGGCACGGTGCCGCTCTCCACCGGAGACGTGGTGTATGTGCCCGAGAACACCCTGCACGCCCACGGCTCCGCCGACGCTGCCGCGACGTTCTCGCACATAGCCGTGAACAACCTGCCCTGCGGAGTGGGCGAGTATGTAACGGTGTGGTACGAGTCCGACGGGGACCGGGTTACCGGCCAAATATAGACAACGGTTTTTACCGGGTGCCCGCCAATAAGGGGTGTGAACACATCCCAGGCCATGTCAATACTGAACGTGGACCGGAATGCGGATCCCGACATGATCAAGGCCGCGTACCGCAAACTGGTGCTGGAGCACCATCCGGACCGTAAAAACGGGGACGATGTGCAGTTCAAAAAGATCACTGAGGCGTACCACGCCCTCACCGACGGGGATGCCCAGAACGCAGAGCCCGAGGAACCCGCCGCCGAAAAGTCCGGGTGGGGCGCCGGCCCCACAGACCGGGCCAAGTGGGGGGCAGGACCCACCGATAAGGTGCCCGAGGAGGACTGGAGCAGGTACACTACCGAGTTCGAGGAGGACACGGCGTGGTGGAAGGAGTATGAGAACCGGTTCTGGAAGGCGTACGAGGGCCGGGTGCGCGGCAACGCCGGCGCCAAGTCCGAGAAGGCCCAGGAGCCCCGGGTGCAGCCTGAACTGCGAGTCGATGTGGATCAGAGCCTCTGCATAGGGTGCTGCAGCTGTGAGACCATAGCGCCGGATGTCTTTGAGATAAACCGCAACGCAAAGTCCAACCCCAAGTCAAGCGTGAAGGACCCGCGGGGGGCCGGGGTCAACCGCATCATGAACGCCGCTGAGACGTGCCCCACCAAGGCCATCATGGTGGATAACATGCGGACCGGCGAGCGGATGTATCCATTCTAGCCCCGCAGGCGGGCTAGTATGCCGTCCAGCTCCGGTCCGGAGCAGGCGGCCGACTCCGGAAACATCGAATGTATGGCGCCTCCGGAATCACCGGCGTACCGGGGCACCAGGTGTACGTGTACGTGGGGCACCTCCTGGCCGGCTCCTTGGCCGTTGTGCACGGCCAAGAGGGTGGCGCCACCCAGCCCGTCGGTCTTGGGGATCAGTTTGGCGGCCATCTCAAAGACTCCCGTGACCTCGGCGGTAGTCATGTCCTGGATCAGACGGCGGTGCGCCTTGGTCGCCACCAGCGTGTGGCCGGGGGTCAGAGGGAACGCATCCATAAATGCGGCGGCAGTGTCTGACTCAGATACCATGCGGGCGGGGATCTCGCCTGCTATGATCCGGCAGAATATGCAGCCCGCGCCTACGGCACTATCTCGGCCCAAGCCAGCCCCTCGCCGTACCGTATCGTCACCGTCTCGCCGGTCTGTGCGTTGCAGTTCTCTATGTGCTTTGGTATCTCATCGGTGGTGTCCGCCGCACAGACGCCGTTGTCGTTTGAGAGTATGACTACCTCCTCGTACACGTCGGCGCGTATGAGGTTCCAGAACGGGAAGACCACAGTGGCTATGACCAGGCCGGCCAGCACCAGTATGCCGCCAAATATCATGGCATACTTGCGGCCGAACGTGGTCTCTCCCATCTCACCACGTGCCTCCACCTACGTCGTTGGGATTGAGCTTCTTCTCTGGGACGTTTCCGTGAGCCTTGTCACAATGCCGCTTCAGCCGTTGGGGTGTGTGCAGCTCCAGCCCGCACTCCTTGCACTTGGTACTGTCGTCACTCTTCCTGCTTAGCAATCCCATGGATTTTTCGAGCCGGGCATACATTATAAAGGATACCCGACGGCGGCCCGCCATGGACAGGGTAAGGCACGTAACCGTCTTGGGATCGGGCGTCATGGGGCACGGCATAGCCCAGATAGCCGCCATGTCTGGGTATGGGGTGACCCTCCGGGACATAAAGCGAGAGTTTCTGGACCGGGCCATGGGCAAGATAAAATGGAGTTTGGACAAGATGACATCTAAAAAGAAGATCACTGCTGCTGAGGCATCAGATATTCTGTCTAGGATAAGGCCCGTGGTGGACATCAACGAGGCCTTGGCCGGGGCAGATCTGGTAATAGAGGTGGTTCCAGAGAATATGGATCTAAAGCGTACCGTATACGCGGAGCTGGACAGGGTCTCGGCGCCCGACACCATATTCGCGTCCAACACCAGCACGCTACCCATCACCGAAATAGCCGGGGCGACCAGCCGCAAGGATATGGTGGTGGGCGTACACTTCTTCAACCCGCCCCAGCTGATGCGGCTGGTGGAGATCATACCCGGCAATGAGACCTCCAGCGACGTGGTCTCGCTTATGCGGGAGTTTGTGGAGAGCCTAGGCAAGACCCCCGTCCTCTGTCGTCAGGATGTGCCCGGGTTTATAGTAAATCGGCTGTTCATTCCCATGGTGCACGAGGCCCTCTACTCAGTGGAGCGGCAGGGCATAACACAGGAGGAGATGGATTCGGCGGTGAGGTTTGGGTTGGGATTTCCGATGGGGATATTCGAGCTGGCCGACTTTACCGGCTTGGACGTCATACACAAGGCCAGCGAAGAGATGTACAGCCGGGATCAAAAAGTGCTGCGGCAGCACCCTCGTGTCGAGCAGCTATACCGGGCTGGCAAGCTGGGGCAAAAGTCCGGGGAGGGGTTCTACAAGTACGCGGATGAAAAGTACGAGCGGGTAGCCCTCTCCAAGGAGCTGGCCAGCAGGTGCGACCCGCTGCAGGTGCTGGCCAACATACTGAACAACGCCGCCTGGCTGATAACCAACCACGCCAGCGACCAAAAGGAGATAGAGCGGGCCGCAGAGCTGGGCTTGGGACTCAAAAAACCACTCTTCGAGACGGCCGCCAAGTTTGGAATGGATAGAATAGTGGCCGAGCTGGACAGGCTGGCCTCGCAGCATGGGCAGTTCTACGAGCCGGACGTCCTGCTCCGCACCATGTCTAAATAAGCTCGAATATTCGTTCGACGGCCTCCGCCGCCGATCCGGCCGCCTCTACCTCCATGCTGCGGCGATGGTCCAGATGCATGCCGGCGTACTTGTCGGCCATGCCTCCAGTCCCCCGTATGGCCACCATGGGCTTGCGGTACATGTAGGCGGCGCACATCTCTGAGAGGGTGCCGACGCCGCCCCCCACTACGATTATGCCATGTGCCGCGTGCACGTTCACAAAGTCCCTCATAAGTCCCATTCCGGTTGGTACAACTATGTCGCAGTATGGGTTGGCCGCCGCCGCGTCATTCTGAGGTATTATCCCCACCGAGATGCCGCCGGCCTCCCGCGCCCCCTTGGACGCGGCCTCCATCACGCCGCCCATGCCTCCTGTCACCAGCACGGCCCCCCTGCCGGCCACCAGCCGTCCCACCTCGTAGGCTACATCCCGATGCGCGTCTAGGCAGCCGTTGTCGTTGTGGCCTATCAGCAGTATCTGGGTGCGGCCCGTCATGATCCGCCGGCCCGCCCATGCGCTTCTGTCATGCGTTTTCAGACCGACATTTCCCTATTAAATCCCGAGACGCGACGCAAAATTAGCAGGCGGCGCCCTGCCTGCCTATTGCGTCCCTTAGTGGCCCCAAACCCGCATCAGAATGGCTTGGCCGACCACTCCACAGACTATGCTGCGGGCGTGCCCGTGTCGTTCCGGCCGGTACCCGTACTGGTTCTTCGGTATGGAGGATCCTGGAGCGGCCCTGCTGTGGATTCCCGGGGCCGGGTCCGCGCACGGCTTGAGCCTGGTCGGGACGGCGCAGTCCGGCCCCATGTCGGCATGGCATGCCGAGCTGAGCGGCGGTACTCCGATCTTGCAGCGCCATAACGGGGTCTCGCGTCCGGTCCAGTATCTAATTGTGAGCCGAGCCTCCGGCGTAGCTGGCATCGGGTCCCGCATGTCTGGCACGCTTAAATCTGCGGCGCAGTCATACTGTGCGTGGAGTATGTGCCCCTGGCATCGGTGGCCACCAGGCGGTTTGAGGATACGGCATCGACCAAGGAGGTGCTGGCCCAGTTGGAGGAGGCGGCCCGCTCAGAGGGTGGATTTCGCATGTCGCCGGATGCACAGTTTGCCATGGGGTGGTGGTTCTATACCATACATGTCAGACCGGAGGTGGTGCGGAGCATGTTGGATTTAGGCTTGATACGTGGGAGCGGCACGTCGGCCGCAGACCAGATTATAGCCCGCATACAGGCAGGACTGGACGCGGCCGGATGCGATGCCCGTGTAAAGCGCGCCTCCAAACCTTCCATATTCGCCAAGTACTGGGCATGGCTCATGAAGTAGTGACTGGGCGAGCGCGTGGCGGCGCAAGATATCTGGGGCGCGGCGCAAAGATTTACGGTACACGCAAAAGCCGCTCCCGGCCAATATCGTTTTCTTGTGTTGGTGCGCGCCGCATTGCTACTCGGTAACAAATTTCGTGCGGTGACCTTGCAGCAATTGGAGTCTGCGTTATGGTGTAGGCTCGCCCTGGCATGCGCGGATGGCCGCTCATATGTTTTACATCCCTACAGAAAATCTATCTGCCCGGCGCGCCAATTCCTTTAAAAATTAACCCTGTTGGTACCTATTTTCAGATCCGCGTGAGAAGTGCTGTACTGCTGGCACGGCCCCGTGCGTGCCCGTATAGTGCCTCCAAGTATCTATCTGGTTCAAAGCCGGCGCGCAGCTTCTCTGGCGCCGACTGGGCGCCCAAACGGCAAAAAGGCGATCAGGGGATCGTCACCCGAAGACATTTCAGTTGAGATTCCTGCCTGTTTTTATATACTGGCGCTTCCGGCTTGAGAAGTATGGGGGTAGGTTCGTGGCTGGGGCGGTCAAAACACCGGATGCCGGGGCGGCGGCGAGCTGCGCCACGTTCAGACGGAAAGCGGCGGATGGGGACGGACGGAAGTTCAGGTTCAAGGAAACGGTTTCAAAAAAAATCACCCAATGCCGGATCCTCTAGGGATGCTCGAATCTCCACTACACGCTCCGACAGGAGATCTGGGGATGTGTGGCTCGGCTCCACCACGGGGCTGGCGTTCGAGGGCGTGTGTGCAGACATACTTGAAGGATGTGGATTCACAGTGCATAGAATGGGCGGGACGGGAGATGGCGGCCGTGACATCATCATGTGGATTGATCGGAGAAAGGTTGTGGTGGAGTGCAAGCACCAGACAAAACCGGTTGGCAGACCGGTGGTACAAAAGCTGCACTCGGCGGTCATGACCGAAAAGGCTGTGGGGGGGGTTGTCCACGCTCTCCGTGCCATCCCACGCTGTAATTGATGTGAAAATCACCTCAAAAGGTAAAAGCAACCTGAACCGAATACAATTCTGCTGGTGGACAGCGGTGGACTATCCGTGTTGGCGCGGATGGCTGGCGTTAGTCTGCACCAAGGAGAGGATCCGTCCACGCGTGACACCGACATAAGCGATGTCACCGGCATGTTTGCAGGTCTCAAGAGCTGCCCGGCAGGGGCCACTTCCCTGATGAATGCCAAGGTCACAAGTCAACATATAGACACGTGTTGGGTAGCAGAAGTAAGGGTAGAGCAGAGATTTCACAATAGCTCTGGTATGCTGGTACACAAGATGAAAAAGAAAAAGACTTACGCGTGCGGTCCGGACGGAAACATACTGGATGGCAAACTAGCCAAGAAGGTGAAGAAGGGTGGGGATGGCCTTCCCGTCAAGAGAAGCGAGTCGCCTCCTCGAAACGATATAATCAGGACTGCGAAGGCAGAGTGTGTTAGGAATGTCAAATACAAGGGAGGTAATGGGTCCACATACGTAAAGAGGTGCGAGCCAACGGAAGGACACATACACGTAAACTTCCACCCGATCGGAGTGCTTCGGACAACGGTAGAGTTGAAATTTCTGAGAACGAAGTACAAGTGGGACATGCCTTGGGACAAGGAGATAGCGTGCAAGGCATGTGGGAAACCCAAGGGAGTGCTCAAGCCGCTGCTAATCTGCAACGAGTGCGGAAGAGTGGTGCACGTTAGAACGTGTGGAGGAGAGTGCGGTAGGTGCAAAAAAACCATTTGTGACTCATGCGCCGTAAAGCGGAAGAAAATAATCAAAACAAGCCGGCTCTGTGGCGACTGCATTTCCTCTGACTAGTGGCCTCTGACAAATTCCAAGCCGTCTGATTTGGTTGATCAAAGGCAGTGAGCCGGCTTGGATACTTCCCCCAATTCTAGCGCTATTACGGGCAGTAGGGTAATTATGATCGTTAGGATCTGTCATTTCCTGTAAGATGTCATCATTACGAAGCGGTTCCGAGCCTGATTCACACCGATTAATAGGCATTGTCCATAATCCGCTCCAACTCTGTAGTTCTAAAAGCAGCTCCGCCCCTATTTTTTGGGACCATACCATACCAGTATGGGGGTGTCGGTTTGGGTAACAGCCTGCGTATCCGCCGCACTGGAAACATTGGGGGCGGAGACTTGATGCATAATTAGCAGCAAGGCAGCACTCGGTGAGCGACTACAATCTCTAAGTAGCCTCCCCCGGCGCGGATGGTTATGAGAATCTTCAAGATCATGTCGAAGGACCCCCGCGCGTTCAGGATGACCACCGGCGTGTCGTTTCCGCAGTTCGATTTGTTGATGCGCGACATCGAAAAGGTCTACCCGGAGATCGAGAGAGCGAGGCTCGACCGCCCGGGCCGCAAGCGAAGGGTCGGCGCGGGGCGTCCATTCTCACTGCACCTGTGGGACAGGGTGCTGATGGCCCTCATGTACTGCAGAACATACCTGACCTAAGACGGCATGATCCACCTGTTCGGGCTAGCCAATGGTCTATATCACATAACATCGTGGTGTTGGTCCCGGTCATCCGCCAGTCGATACCACTGCCGTAGAAGGTATACCAGAAGGCCAGGCGGACGGCAACGGTCGAGGATCTGGAGGAGATGTTCTCCGGGACGATCGCGCTGACCGACGCCTCCGAGCAGCCCATACTGCAGCCGACGCGGTCCGACATGGAAAAGTCGCACTACTCCGCCAAGGCCAAGATCCACACCGTCAAGGTCCAGTACGCCACAAACTTTGACGGACTCGTAGTACACAAGACAATCCACTCGCCGGGCCGGCCGTACGACTATCTGGTGTACAAGATGAGGCACTCAACATTTCCCGGCGGCCTGCCGTACAAGAATTCAGGGGGTGCGGGGAGGATTGCGCGTGACCATCTGCGCCACTACGCGGATACGGCATACATTGCCATGGGAAATGCAGTTCCGGGGCTGGACTGTGTCGCCCCGATCAGGCGCAGGCCGGGAGATGACAAGAACCCGGCCGAGAGGGCTTACAACCGGGCCCATTCCAGAGTCCGCATACCATACCAGATCGCTATCCGGAGGGTCAAGATCCTCCATACCATGAAGGAGAGGTACAGAAACCGGTTGAAAAAGTACGATCATACTATGACATCATCTGCGGGCTGGTCAACCAGGCCCTTCTGCTAAAGAGGGGCGGCCTCCTCTGGGAGTCCACAGGGGGCTACCTCACGAAATGCCGCTTGATCTCTAATTATGGATCCTGTCTCGATACCCGCCGCCGGAGATCAGACGGGTGTGGTGTGCGAACTCGGGCGGTTGCTGGAAGCGCCCCCTGTCTCATGCACAAAGAATATTAACACGCCGGCACCCACCACATCCATGCCAGAACGAACCATGCCTGTCTGCTTTACAGACAAGCAGTACAGGATTATAGAGGAGTATGCCAGAAGCAGGGGCATGCTCAACGCCGGTCAGGCTCTGGAGAGCCTACTGCAGAACCGCTAGGATATTCCGGCCTCTTTTATGAGCGGATGTCGGCGCCCGCTCATGCCGTATCGCCACCTGCACAGTTAAATCCGTCCCACGTTTCGGTGGTGGCGTGGACCTCTTCAGCAGAAAGCCGGCACATTGTGCCGTGTGCGGCGCGCCTCTCAAGCACCGGCACAAGCCCAAGCGGGAGTGGAATGTCAAGGGGTACCTGTGCGGCGACTGCCACGTGACCAAATCGACGGAGTTTTACGAGGCCAAGGTCGTACAGCCCTGCGTGGTGTGCGGTACGCGGTACCGTATAGCGGACATGTGGGAGCCGCGATGGCAGTGGGACATGGACGGGCTGCTCTGCAAGGGGTGCTTTGACAAGAAGGAGGTGGACCACAAGTCCAAGAAGAGCACATGCGCTCACTGTGGAGCTCAGCTTGGCTTTATCCGGTATAATCCCAAACCCAAGTGGCGGATGGAGGGCCAGCTCTGCAGAAAGTGCTGGGACGACACAAAGGCCGAGCGGGGGTAAACTTTTGCTCAGCGGGGCAGCTGATGGGCCATCATACGGCCTTTACTCTCTTGACTATGAGGGGCCGCATCTTTACAAAGACACGATATCCGCAGATGCACTTTATCTCCGGCAGCCGACTGAGCTCCTCGTTGGTGGTTTCGGTGCCGCACCTCAGGCACGAGTACCGCACTTCGAATTTGGTCTCACCAGTCTCTGTCTCCGACATCATACCATCACCTATGTGAGCAACAGCTCGATGTAGACGTCGTCGGGGATACGCAGCCGCATTAACTGGCGTATCACCTTGTCGTCGGCGTTGATATCTATAACTCTCCGGTGCATCCTCATCTCCCACTTTTCATACGTCTCTGTACCGTTACCGCAGGGAGACTTGCGTGTGGCCACGTGCAGTCGCTTGACCGGAAGTGGTGTGGGGCCCTTTATGCGTACGCCGGTCTTTCTGCCTATGCCCATTATCTCGCCGCAGACGCTGTCCAGCTTTGGAAGGCTGACACTTGTCAACTTGACGCGGGCAGTTTGGGCCATCCGAGTCTCTACCTAAGGTGTGTATTCTTCGGTAATTTCTCTGACTACGCCGGCGGCTATGGTTGCCCCCATATCCCGGAGCGCAAACCGGCCCATCTCCGGAAACTCCTTGAATGTCTCTATTGGTGTGGGCCGGACGGGCCGTATCTTCACAATGGCCGAATCGCCCACCTTGAGGAACTTGGGGTTTGTCTCCTCGGCGGCGCCAGTGGCCGGGTTTATCTTTTCGAGGAACTCGGTCATCGTGGCAGCGACTTGAGCCGTGTGGCAGTGCATGACCGGAGTGTATCCGGGGGCTAGGGCAGTGGGGTGGTGAATAACAATGATCTGGGCCTTGAACTCCTTGGCTACTTTGGGGGGATTGTCAGGTGATCCCATGACATCGCCTCTCTTTATGTCCTTTTTATCTACGCCGCGGAGGTTGAAGCCTATGTTGTCACCGGCCTGCGCGGACGGCATCGCGGTGTGGTGCGTCTCAATGGATTTTATCTCTCCGGGAGCGCCCGAGGGCATTACAACTATCTTGTCGCCAGGCCTCATGGTTCCGGTCTCAACTCGGCCCACCGGAACGGTCCCCACGCCGGTGATTGTGTACACGTCCTGAATGGGCACCCTGAGGGGCTTACCCACCGGCTTCTCGGACATCTTGAAGTCGTCGAACGCCTCCAGCAATGTTTTGCCCTTGTACCAAGGCATCTTCTCGGACTTCTTAACTAGATTGTCCCCTTTCCAGCCAGATACGGGGACGAACGGAACCGAGTCGACCTTGTAACCAACCGACCGGACCAGTTTCTTACCCTTCTCCACGGCCGCGTTGAAGCCGTCTTCCTTGTAGTCAACCGCGTCCATCTTGTTGATCGCCACGATGATCTGGCCTACGCCCAGCGTCTTTAGCAGGAACGCGTGCTCGCGGGCCTGGCCGCCGGGAGCTATCGCAGTATCGGTCTCGCCTTCTTTGGCGGAGAGCACCAGTACGGCGCAGTCTGCTTCTGAGGCTCCGGTAATCATATTTTTAACGAAATCACGGTGACCGGGCGCATCTATTAGCGTGAAAAAGAACTTTTTCGTCTCAAATTTCTGAAATGCCAGATCTATTGTAATACCTCTTTCACGTTCGTCTTTTATGTTGTCCATTACCCAAGCATACTTGAAGGTGTCACCCTTGCCAGTCTTTTCGGACTCGGCGGCATGGGAGGCGATGGTCCTCTCGTCCACCACGCCCAGATCCATCAAGAAGTGGCCCATGGTTGTGGACTTGCCGTTGTCGATGTGACCTGTGATTATCAGGTTCAGGTGGTCTTTTTCCGCCATGCCAGTCCGGCCCTACTGCCAGAATATATACCATACGACTATGTCCGCCACCAGGGCCCCAGCCGCCTATTGGCGCCGCGCCGGAGGGTAGGGCGGGAGATGCGGCTGCCGCCGTAGGTTTGGGATGTCGTGGTGGTACAATTGGCGACTCCGTTCCGGATCCCACCGGGTGGCACCGCCGGTCTCGTCGCCGGATCTGCACCGCGAATACTGTGACACACCGGCCGTGCCTGGAGACGCGACTGGTAATTGGCCGCGGGAACGGATGCGGGATCCCATGACCGATCTGTAAGATCATATCCCCCGGTCCGGCAAGCCATGCAGCCTGCAAGATAATGCCAAGAAATGCCCGCACGTTCGGGACGGCCGCCGGTATGCCGCCCCGGCATTCTGATTTTTCGATGCATGATACCAAAAAAGATCATACGGGGGCTAGGCAAGAAACCTCGAACGGCCTGACCATCAGTACCTGGTCGGCTCGGAGGCTCCCGCCCCCTCTTCTGCGGACGGGGTCCTGCGGCCCTGATGGTTCTGATGGGGGCGCCTGTCTCAAGCAACATAGACATGATGGTTACGATCATGGCGTGCCTTCTAATCTCCCAAAAAGCCTGCAAACGATCCGGAGGGACGGCACCCCATACTGCAACCGGCGCGGTCTGACACGAGTCTGCGCCATGCCGCCAGAACCAGAACCCTGGTGGCCGGGTTCTGGCATGCAATCGGCTTCGACGGGCTGATCACCGCCGGAACGGCTTCATACAACACCCGGCGCTTTCCGGCAGACTTTCGTGCGGAGAGTGCGGGGTTTGTCAGCTATCACCTGAGACACTGCGTGGACCCGGTGCATGCCTTCATGGGCTAGGGTTACTTGGTGGCCATACTGTGCCTCCCAGATCAGGCGCAGGCCGGGCAGGGACACAGCCCACAGGCCCATTCCGGGATCTGCATACGCATCAGGAATGCCTCTAGAGTGTCAGGGTGCATTATTCCATGAAAGACCGGCACGGTCACCGACTGGAACGGCACAGACACGTCCGCGGCATCGTCGGGGGGTGGCCGACTAGGCCGCCCTGAGGGTGTTTGGGATCCTCCGAAGAGCCGCGTGACGTATCATAGATCGCGTCTCCGACCGTCTTCTGGGTACAGTCGGCGGCTGGGGCATACTCGACCCCTTGGTCTAGGCCTGATTTCGACGTAATGCGGATGTCTCGGTCTTGCAAGCGGCGCAGAACGGCATCAATTGGCAACATACGGCAGCGTGTGGCGTCGACATGCACGGCGCGCCTAAAATTAGCGGAGGAGTTGAGCATGTACGGCGGCCGGTTTTCAACAAATAAATCAAAGTGCCAATCTAGCCATGTTGTGAGGATCACCGTCTCCGCAATAAAGGCCGATGTTGGGGGTGTGGGAGGGCATACCCTGCCCAGCGACGGCTTGCTCGGAGCGGTGAGGGATACAGTTGAGGAGTCAGGCGATCTGCTACTGGACTACTACATAGGGTACTGCGGGGATGATGTACACATCATAATGAGCCACACCCGGGGGATGGACGACTCCAGGATACACTCGCTGGCGTGGGACGCTTTCATGGCAGGCACGCGGGTTGCCAAGAGCGAGGGGCTGTACGGCGCCGGCCAGGACCTGCTGAGCGACTCATTCTCCGGCAACGTAAAGGGCATGGGCCCGGGAGCCGCCGAGTTGGAGTTTGAGGAGAGGCCCAACGAGGCATTTGTAGTATTTGCCGCCGACAAGACCGAACCGGGGGCCTTCAACTATCCATTGTATCGGCTCTTTGTGGACTCGCTTAGCAATACCGGACTGATAGTCAACAAGTCGCTGGCCGGCGGTGTCCGGTTCAGGGTGATGGACGTGGAGGAAGGGAGCGTGGCGGAGCTGGACCTGTGGGAGGACAAGCCCACGCTGGAGGCGGCGCTGATGTATCCGGGCCGCTACGTCGTCGAGTCCGTACAAACCAAGGGCGGCGAGCCAATCGTGGCCGCATCCACCGACCGGCTACACAACATAGCCGGGACGTACGTGGGCAAGGACGATCCCATATGCATAGTACGCACCCAGAAGATGTTCCCAGCCACCGAGGAGGCCGGAAGCGTCTTCAACAACCCACATCTGGTGGCGGGTAACACCCGTGGAAGTCACAACATGCCCCTGATGCCGGTCCGACTCAACTCGGCGGCCTCGATCAACTTCTGCATACCTATAGTGGAGGCGGCCGTCTTCAGCATGAAAGGGGGCAGGTTCACCGGTCCGTTTGACGGCTTCTCCACGCCTGACTGGGACGCAGTGCGCAGTGTGGCTGCGGAGAGGGCTAGGGCCGTGCGGAGCCAGGGGTTCATACACCCTGCCACGCTGGTGCCATCCGAGCTGGAGTATGCCGAGGGGTACAGGGCACGGATGGATGTCCTGCGCCAAAAGATGGTGCCGCTGGAGAAGGTCGGCGGGACTGAACTTAAAGATGACTACGAGGATCCCGACTAGTATGGCCCGAATACGCCAAACAGCCTTGTCGGTGTGGGGAGGACTGAACCAGCTCTTCACTTGGAAGGTGTATGTACTGACGGCGGTGGCCACGATTGCCTTCGCCAACGTGGTGCTGGTACTATTTGGAAACACTATCCCCAACGCGTTTTCGATGGTGTTTGGAAACACTATCCCCAACGCGTTTTGGATGGTATTTGGCAACATGATACCGGGCGTCTTCCAGACGGCCTTCAAGGTGGCGGCCAGCGGCGTGATACTGGGGGCGGTCTTTGTTTTTGCCATGGCATGGCTGCTCAAGGCCAAGCCGCACAGCCGGCCCCGGGCCTACAGGGTAGTGATATTCGACGTGTACGGCCGCGAGTCGGCCATAGACGGGCTGCGGCTGAACTTTCGAAACCACGACGTGGGGTGGAGCTACATGAAACAGTACAAGGCGAGCTACCCGCTGCACAACTTTGCACTCGTATCGGACAGCCCCGAGAGCCGGCCCACCATATACCGCTACATCTAGGGTGGCGCGGGTCGCCCACCGTGCAGGGGATCCCGCCACGCCAAGGCACTTTGGACTGAGCGCGGTTTCTCGCCGCACCCATACCGGTACGGATATCCCGCGCGCCCATATGGCCGCCCGGTAACGAGCCGTCTCAACCCCCTTTTATCACAAATCTGAGCAGCGCCGTCGTGCGCTTTGGGGTGCTAGCAGAGACGTTCGGCAGGATGGAGTCCACCAGCAAAAGGCTGGAGCTGACCGCCTACTTGGTAGAGATGTTCAGACAGACGCTGCCCGACGTGGTGGCGCGCACCGTGTATCTGCTCCAAGGCAAGGTAAGGCCCGACTACGAAGGGGTGGAGCCGGGCGTGGCCGAGAAGATGGCCATGAAGGCCGTGGCCAAGTCCTCTGGAGTGTCCGTACGCGAGGTTGATGCCCAGTACAAGAAGTGCGGGGATCTGGGGGAGGCCGCCTCGGTGGTTCTGGAAGAGAAGACCCAGACAACGTTTCTGGTAGAGGAGATAACTGTGGAGCGGGTCTACGACACGCTGTATCGCATAGCCAAACTGGAAGGGGCTCGCTCCCAAAACATGAAGATGAAGTACGTGTCCAGCCTTCTGAATGATGCCACGCCTCTGGAGGCTCGCTTCATACTGAAGATACTGCTGGGGACGATGCGGTTGGGGGTGGCCGAGAACACCATAATGGATGCCTTGGCCGAAGCGTACACCGGGGAGCGATCCAACAGACCGTTCTTGGAGGGGGCCTACAACGTCTCCAGCGATCTGGGCCGGGTGGCAGAGACGGCTGCCCGGGACGGCATAGTGGGGATACGGTCGTTCCGGGTGGCGCCGTTCAGCCCGGTGCGGCCCATGCTGGCAGAGCGGGTGCGCAGTGAGGAGGCGGCCGTCGAGGCGATGGCGGGAGGATCCGCCGAGTACAAGCTGGACGGCGAGCGGGTGCAGATACACACCGATGGCACCCGGACGGAGATATTCTCTAGGAGGCTGGAGAGGATAACCGACCAGTACCCCGACGTGGTCGAGGCAGTCCCTGCTATGGTTAAGGCAAACCGGGCAATACTGGAGGCCGAGGCGGTGGCCATAAACCCCGACACGGGGGCATTCCTCCCGTTCCAAGACCTGATGCACCGGCGGCGCAAGCATGGTATAGAGAAGGCCGTATCCGAGTATCCGGTGTCGGTGAACTTTTTTGACGTGCTGTATCTGGATGGACAAAGCTATCTGGATATCCCGTACACCGCTCGCCGCCGCGCCCTTGCAGATGCGGTGGTCCAGGGGGAGATGGCCCGGCTGGTTCCAGCTATAGAGGTGACCAGCGTGGAGTCCCTTGCAGACTTTGTGGAGAACAGTATAAACGCCGGAGGCGAAGGCCTCATGCTCAAGGCCGCCGACAGCGTATACCGGGCCGGCTCCCGGGGCAAGCAATGGCTGAAGCTGAAGCGCGAGTACCAGGACAGCGTGGGGGACTCGCTGGATCTGGTGGTGGTGGGGGCCTTCTACGGCCGGGGCCGCCGCACCGGCACGTACGGCACGTTCCTGCTGGCCGCATACGACGACGAGAACGATGTGTTCCAGAGCGTGTGCAAGGTGGGGACCGGCTTCAAGGACGAGGATCTGGACACGCTCCACCAGCTCCTCAGAGACATGACAATCCCCCGGTGCGATCCCCGGGTGGACAGCGGCATGGAGCCGGACGTGTGGTTCGCCCCCGAGATGGTGATAGAGGTGGTGGCCTCGGAGATAACGCAGAGCCCGGTGCATCGGGCCGCCGCCGGTATCGTGCGGAAGGGTACGGGTCTGGCCCTGCGGTTTCCCAAGTTTACCGGCAGGGTGCGCGACGACAAGCTGGCCGAGGATGCCTCCACCGCCCAAGAGGTGGTGGCCCTCTACCGCGGCCAAAAAAAGATCTCGTAGCGGTTCGCGGCGCACGGCCATGCGGCTGCCGTCAGATATTAGGATCGAAATTGCCTCTCCTCAAAAGGCTTTAAATTATGTATGCTGATATTGTTGAAAGGCATTATGTATAGCGGAGCTTTGGAGGACCAGGCAAAGAGGAAGGCCACCACTATACTACAGGATGAGATAACCCGGATACTCCAAGCCACCCGGGATCTTGCCAACCTGCCTGACCTCATGGCAAAGAGGGACAAGGAGGGCATAGCGAACCTACTCTCTCAGGTGTCGGACATAGAGAACGAGGTGGAGAGCCACCGGCGCAAGATAACCAAGGAGATGGCCGACGTGGGCGGCCTCATAATGAACCGCGAAAACATCCTCAACACGGCCTATACCATCGACGAGATCGGCGGCCACATAACCGGCATAGCCTTCAAACTCTCCAACGTCAAGTCGGCAACCCTGAAGAACTCGAAGCTGGACAAGGATCTGACCGACCTGCTGGACTTGGTGGTGGGTGAGGTGCAGAAGCTCAGCGAGGTGGCCAGGTACATCAACACCAACAGTGCCGAGGCAATCTCGCTTGCCCAGGAAACGCAAGAGATTGAACGCGAGATAGACATCAAGTACCGCAAGGCCACCATCAAGGCAATGAACAGCATCAACAACACGGCCGAGATGATACTCATGAAGGATGTCATAGAGGGGATAGAGGAGATGGCCGACAAGTGCCAAGAGGTCTCCGACCTGTTCATTATGCTGGCCTTCAGCCTCTGAGGGAGTGGCGGACCGGGCCGTGCGGCCGCTTTGGGCCTGCTCTGGTTCATATATGCGCCCGGCGACCCGGCGACCGTGAAGGGCAGCCTGGTGGAGAACCGCATCATAGTGTGGAACGTGGAGGACTCCCGGAGGCTCTTCGGGGAGGGCTACTACGGCAAGCCCATTGGAATAGCCAAGCCCAAACCCGACGAGATAGACGCCCCGCTGGTGCTGGATCTCATAGAAGGGCTGTACCTGCTGGAGATCGGCAGGATAGCGGTCTATCAGGGCCGCCGACGGATGACCGCCGACCTACTGCTGGAGGTGTGCAGGGAGGAGTACCTCGACTTTGAGAAAAAGTACACCGTATACAGGACGTTCCGGGACATGGGATATGTGGTGAACCCGGGAATAAAATTCGGGTGCGACTTTGCCGTGTATGAGAGGGGGCCGGGCATAGACCACGCCCCCTATCTGGTGCATGTGTACGGTTCCCGGGAACCGGTCACATCCACCGGTCTGGTGCTGGCCGGCCGGCTGGCCACCACCGTCAGGAAGCAGTTCATACTGGCTGTGCCCCGGAGTCGGGGAGTGGACTTTATGGCCCTGGACTGGTGGAGGGCCTAGCGCTATCCCTTGATGTGGCCGGCGATGCGGTCGTATATGCGGAACATCTCCGGCGTGATGCCAAATTCCAAGTGGTTCTTCCACTTGCCGTGGATTCGCACCACGTCCTCTGTAGGTTCCACGAATATGGTGGCATCCGCCACGCTCTGCTCCGCTATCATCCTGTTCAGGTCGGCGTCCTCGTTTAGCCGCCGGGCCAGCTGCCCAGGACCCTTCCAAGACGCCGACTCCACCGTCTTTTCCGCAAAGCGTCCCTTGGTGGTGAGGCTAGTCCGGGCCAGCAGATCGCCGGGCCGCGACTCCTTGGCCCGTACTATGCAGTGGGCCTGGAAGCGGTCCATTGCGCCCCAAACCAACGGATTCGGATCCTGCGGCGCCATTCCATTCACCCCTTCTGTACCACCTGTATCATGTCTATGTTGGAACCGGATAGGGTCAGGGTTCCGCGGTTCGTGACCATTCGGGGGGTCTGGGAGAAATACCGGCTGTAGTAGTCGCCCCTCTCCAGATCCTCGGTTCCCGTCTCGTTGGCCTCGGCGTCTATGTCCATCTCTTGGAGCATCTTGGCCAGCTTCTCGGGCCACGTCTCAGCCGTGAAGGTGTCCGGTTCGGAGTCGTGCACGATACGGCCATCCGGCCTCCCATAAATAAAGCATGGCGGCAAGCGGTTCTCGTGCAAACGCGGTTGCTGGGACCAGACTGCTCGTTTCTGCCTCCCGAGTGATGCCGTATGAGGTGTGGACCATGCCACCTGAGGGTGCTGGGACCAGACTGCTCGTTTCTGCCTCCCGACTTTGACAAAAACCGCCTCAAAAATGGCTCTGTGACCAGATGTCGATACGCAG
>JAGWAW010000004.1 GCA_021296165.1 Nitrosopumilaceae archaeon
CGGAAGGGCCCGAACCTCGGGCCCGTACCTTGCTGCGGCAGTTGTCAGCCGCACGTTATCCGATGCGTTCACGTCTCTGTCTGCGCGAACGTTGCACCGGCGGCAGTATCGTATATGGTAGTCCCGCCCCTCCAGGACATACCTGCATACGGCGCATAGTTTTGATGTGTGGTACGGATTCATCCGCAGCGCCTCCACGTTGGCCCATCTGGCCTTGTACATGATCATTTCAGACAGCGCAAGCATCGCGGAAGAGTACAGCTTGCGCCGCATCCCCTTGCCAAACCGCTTGCTCTCGCGCATCCAGCCGTTGGACATGCCGTGTAGGTCCTCCAGCCCGACCAGCGCGTTGGCAGCCTCCGCCCAGATCACCACAAACAATGACACAATATGCATCATATGCATCAAGTGCCTTGACGCCCTGGCTGCCTCATTCATCTTGGTGTTATTGGCGGCGATCTTTTGCAGGGATGACGCCCTACTATTCTCCATATTTTGCGGGACCACACACCGCTTTGACTCCCTGTCTATGCGGGCCCGCTCGCCCTTGCAGTTGCTGTCGGCCTCCTTCTTCAGTTTCCGTGTGTTGGCCTTTGCAGCCTTCGTGGTCTGGTCGCGCTCTGCCTTTATCTCACTCTGGCGTTCCGCGTCCCCCTTCGCCTCCCGAATCTGCGCGCGCCACGCCTTCCTGGGCTCTGCCAGCGCCTCTCGCTCCTGCGTTGTTATGGCGCGCTTTTCCGCGTCGCGCCGCCTCCCCGCCGACTTCCAGAGTCGCTTGAGTTTCCGGTGCTTTCTGGGGCCGCCATGTATGGCGCGGTTACGCGCTTCCTTGTAATGTTCTTTGTCGCGCGACACCGGTCTGCCGCGCTTCTTTTCCCATTCGGCGTGATCCTTCTTTGTGGCCTTTGCGAGGGCGACCTTGGCGGCCAGCACGTGGTTCACCTCCTTTGACACGTCGACTTGTATTGTGATGTGGCTGTCGCTGACGGTCATGTTTGTGGAGTTGATGTCCACACCAAGCACATTCGTCGGCGGGCCGGCGACGCGGTCCACGCCGGACGTCAGTTCGATGATGCTGTACTTGTTGCCGAGCGCGGGGTCGCGGCCGGGCATGGGGTCCACGTCCTTAGTGTACGATATCGTGTATTTTTCCGGCGTTATGGGCAACTCTCCTAGGCGATGCCTCGATACCCTGTCCCCGACGTCCTTTGGCACGCCGATCGCCACGCGCATTGGATATTTCCCGGAGCCGACGTTGCCCGTCGCGATGTAGCCGCCGGCAACCGGGTTGAGGCTCCAGCACCAGTTGTTGAGTTTTATGGTGGGCACCTTGAACTCCGGCTCGGTATCATTGTTCCCTGCAGCCTTCATCGCGGCCACGCCGGTCTTGATGGCCGCCTGTGTGACTGCGGAGCCAATGCGTGGGTCGTGTACCATATGATATATCATGGTGTCCAGTGTGTAGGTGTCGGTTACTCCCGTATCTCGGGAGACCATGGCGGCCGCCTCGGCCACACATATCACGTGCCGGAACGCCATGCCTATGTTGCCGGCTGCCGGGCCCAGGTTGCCGTGGTGTCTGCGCGACGCCATCTTGGCGCGCCTGTCCGGCTTCACACGCGGCGAGCGTGCCGTTTCCAACCGTTCCATGTGTGTGGTATATTGTGATGTGGAGGTATAAAAATATGGTTCTATGCCGGAAATATATGGTTTTTGTACACACCAACACGCTTTGTAACAGAGCCTGGGGTATGTGTGTGGGATGACAGCATCACCCGACTTTACAATAGAACCGTGTACGTGTTGGTTTTGATCGTAAAGTACATGCCAGCAATTAATGCCGAAGAGTTCCCCAGTAGATAAGAATAAATGCCAGACTCCCATAGTGTAAATATTGTCTCTTGACCGCACCAGTGCCATCTTGGCTAGCGCCTTGGTGGCCGCTGCCCTGACGGCGGTCTGGGGCGTAGGCTCCGCTGAAGCATACCCCGGCGGGATGGAAGGGTACGACACTGGTCACTCCATGGGAAACTACACAGATGAGATGCGCAGCCACGGCTGGGACAAGACGGGTTGGCATGGCATGGATTGCATGGGCCCCGGCATGTTCAAACCATCCATGATGGGGAAGTACGGTTCGGGCGGTCCCATGGGACACGGCATGGATTACGACATGGGAAACTACACAGATGAGATGCGCAGCCACGGCTGGGACAAGGACTGGACAAAGGAGCACGGCATGAATTACATGAGCCCCGGCATGTTCAACCCCTCCATGATGGGACCGTACGGTTCGGGCGGCTTGGCCGATATCATGTTGTTTGACCTCTTTGGACCCGCTGTGGATCAGACCATATCAACCAGGGGGTACTCGACTGCCATGGTGGAGCCGGAGAAGCTCATGCTTACGTTGGGTGTAGACACGGTAGCCGAGACGGCCAGCGAAGCCCTGGCGAAAAACTCGATAATAATGAACGACGTCACCGCAGCTCTCCTGGCCCTGAACGTAGCCGAGGACGAGATAACCACTGCCAGAATAAACATACACCCCGAGTATGGCGATGTACCCAACCCCATAACCGGCGGGAGCAGCTGGGAGATGATCGGGTATGGAACAAGCAACATAGTCACCATAACAACCGCCCAAATGGACAAGGCCGGTGAAATACTGGACGGGGTCGTCGGCGCAGGAGCCAACCGCGTCGAGGAGGTGAGATTTGGCGCATCACCGGAGACCGTAGCGGATGTGCGCATGGGCCTGATAGGCCAAGCCGTCCTGAACGCGCTTGAAAAGGCCGAGCTCGCACTGGCCCCACTAGAGTACAAGATATCAGGAGTAAAGTCAATCAATGTGGACGGCGCCGATACGTCCGGATCCGTTGAGAATCAGTACATGCGGCAGACTGCGTTCTTACTTAGTGCGCCGCCCGTATTCTCATCAGACCAGACAGTGAGCGTCTCCGTATCTGTGACGTTCTTTATTGAACCGGTCTTCGGATTCATGGCCGCATACGATCCCTTCTACGGGCATGACGGATATTGGTGCGAGAGCGGCGAAGGTTGGGAAGAGTGCTGGTATGGGGAGTATGAGTACGACGAGTATGACAAAGACGGCGAGTATGGTGAATATGGACACGGTGAGTATGACAAAGACGGCGAGTATGGTGAGTCACGCATGCACGACGATGATTCCAATAATCCGTGAAATGTGAAAAGTAGATAGCAACCAAGACCTGTTTGGGTAGGGTTGGTCAGCAGGTGCCAAATACACGCACTGGTGGCGCAAAAGAGTCGGGCGACCACAACATCCTGACCAGCGGCGCGTGCCGAGGTACAGGATGGCGGGTGGATAGAGTTGTAATCTCGATATTATATGTGCAAGATACAGAAAAAACAGAAATTATACAGCACACCCAATGGCGCAAAACAGAAAACAGATGCCTCCCCCCCCCCAGTATGCGGTTGTGTAAAAGTTCCAAGTTCCCGAGCATTTGGTGGCTCATAAACGCACCTAGGCCGGGCCGGTACGCGTTTAGTTCCATCACGAGTACCTGCCAACTTTCACTGGTCTGTTTGGCATGATCCGCACTATTTGATATGCCATATGGCCGGATCATGCCCACGTGTCTGCAAAAACTACCATACCGGCACCGCAAAACTCCCCGGAATTTTCTGGTTCCACGCCGGGCCTAAACGCTACCCGGACCGAACGTGTGAAGGCCTGTAGTGAGCGGTCCGATTCCAAAACCCGACGGCAGGGCAAAACGTGCAGGGCCGGCGGCATAACCCACTCAAGGTGCTTGGCTGCCCGGCGCGTATGCGATTGGTTAAATTGGCAGCACCTGTCACTCAATCCGTGAAGTGCATAAGCGCCGCCGCCCTCTCAAAGGAGTACGGCGACACCCGGGCGGTTGACCGCATAGACCTGAACGTGGAGCCTGGACAGTCGTTCGGTTTCCTGGGGGCCAACGGGGCCGGCAAGTCCACCACCATAAAGATGCTGACCACCCTGATCAGGCCCACCAGCGGCTCCCTGAACATACTGGGGGTGGATGCCCTCAGAGACCCCCTACGGGTCCGGCGCCGCATAGGCGTGGTGCTGCAGCAGCCCAGCTATGAGCCCACGCTGAGCGTGGAGAGGTCCATGACCAAGTACGGCATGATGTGGGGGGTGCCCGGAAGCGAGTCCCGGAGCCGGGCCGAACGGCTCATGCGCGACTTTGGACTTGCGGACCTGAGAAGGAAGCGTAACGAGGACCTCTCCATAGGACAACGCCGGAGAGTGCAGGTCGCCAGGGAGTTCATGCATGACATGGACCTGCTCTTTCTGGACGAGCCCACCGTGGGACTGGATCCCGCCGCCCGGAGGGAGCTGCTGGACTATCTCAAGGAGAAGGCCACCTCGGGTCTTACGATATTCTACACCACCCACATCCTCAGCGAGGCAGACTACCTCTGCGACAACATAGCCATAATACAGAAGGGGCGCATACTGGCCTCCGACACCCCCGCCGCCCTCAAAAAACGGCTGGGGCGCCAAAAGACCATCACCCTGCGCACCAACGCCGACGACCATGCCGTATCAGCGGCGTTGGCCGGCATTCCCGACTGCGTGGTGCAAACCGGAATGGGCGCCAGCGTAACCATCGAGACGGCCAAGCCGGAGCACATCCTGATGGAAGTTCTGGGCAGGCTGCGCAAGAACGGTATCAAGATGCGCGAGATATCCGCCGAGGCGGCCACCCTGGAGGACATATTCCTGGAGACCATACGCGATGCATCCGGTTCTGAGACTGGTTAACCGCAACCTGACAGTCTCCCTGAACCCGGGGTTTCTCATATGGCAGGTACTATTCCCGCTGATCTACATATTTGTGGTGGGCTTTGCGTACACCTCCCTCATACCCGGCGTGACGTACAACGGCGAACATGTGACGTATCCCGCGTTCCTGGCCACGGGCATGATTGGCTTTAACATAATGAACAGCACGCTGGTCTCCGGCCTGATAATCTGGAACGACCGGCGCCATGGCATGTTCGAGCAGATAATGTCGGGCCCGTACACCCGCATGCAGTACGTGCTGGCCAACATCTGCACCATAGGCACGGTGGGGATGATAAGCGCCGCCCTCATAGTGGGGGTGGGCTACCCGGTGTTCCAGGAGTCAGTCGAGTTCACCCTGTACACCATTCCCCTCATCGTCTTTGCGTCCGTCACCGGATCCGTGCTGTTCGGGTCCCTGGCGGCCATAATATCCACCCGCCTCACCTCCAGCGAGGGGTTCAACGTGGTCATAAACACCACATTCATCTTCCTGGCGTTTGCCAGCACGGCCTTCTACCCCGCCGAAGGTGCCCCCGAGGGGCTGGGGGCGGTGTTCTACTTCAACCCCCTGACGTACATAGTGGACGCCATCCGCGCCGGCATATTCGGCGGGATAACCCCGGCGGTATTCGTGGAGATGGCAGCGCTCTCCGCCATAGCAGCCACGCTCTTTGTGGTGGCGGCAAAGATGATGACAAAGGTGGACTTTTAGCCGCGCCCGGAGCGTGGCCGCGGGGCCGGCTCCGGTACCACTCATTATAGCCCGGCCCAGACTCGAACTGGGGTCAAGGGCTCCAAAGGCCCCTATGCTTGGCCACTACACTACCGGGCTGTTGCGTTGATGTCACCTCACACGCCAATATGATTTTTCGGTTCGGATGGGCGCTCCCATAACTTTTTTTGCAGACGCGCCGCATTCCCAAATGACATGGTGAAGGTGACCGTATACGGATACAGCACCGAGGGATACGCCCTGGCCTCGCGGCTGGCCGAGAATGGAGCCGAGGTGCACCTGGTGGACGAGTCCACAGCCTCGGCCGTCCGGCTCAGGCCCGAGATAGCCAAGACATACCCCAACGTGGCCACCCTCATAGATGATGAGCCGCTGCTGGATGCCAAGCCCGTAAAGGCGGCCGTTGCCGAGGCCAGATACCTGTTCTTCACGCCCCGGATACGAAAGACCGGCGCCGAGGCCAGAACCGAGATAAGCCTCAAGTTCAAGGATGCCACCGCCCACCTCTCCGAGGGCGGCACGGTGGTGTACGGCGCGCCCGTGGGGCTGGGAGGAAACGCCGAGTACATGGAGCTGCTCAAGCACGTCACTGGCATAGACGCCACCGAGACTGTATCCTACCACTACTACCCGCTGGAGGGCGACAGGCAGCCGGACACCATCGGCTCGGTCGGCGGCCGGGAGGACGGGGAGCTGGCCAAGCTGCTGGGCGGCGGCAAGGAGTTCATCGACATGGAGGCCTCTGAAAGGATGCACGCCGTCCGCGTGCTCTCCAAGTTCGCCCGGGTGATCAGCGCCATAGAGATATACAGAAACTCCGGAAGGTCGCCGATGCCCCCCGGCGATGAGGTGTTTCTGGACTCGATGGTCGACGGGCTTTTTGATCTGCAGCTCATAAAGGACTCGTATCAGGGGGCCAAGGCCGCCCAGTACCTGATAAACGGGAGCATCCGGGGCATCGAGGGGTATGTCCGGAGGCTGGCAGACAGCGTGAGGACCATAATAAGGGAGAACGGCCTGAAGGTGAGCCGCACCGAGATAGCGCTGGCCTGGAGCCTAGACAGGCACGGCATGCGCAGCGACAAGATGAACATCTTCCAGAACCTCACCGACCGCCTCCAAAGCCACACTGGAACCGTGCTGGAGTACGCCAGCATGCAGGGATTTTATTCGGACAAGACGATGCTGGTGGTGGCCTGCTCCCGGGCCGACTACAACAGCATAAGGCAGGATCCGGACGGCTCCGGCATAGTGGTCATCAAGGCCGTGCCGGCCATCCCCGAGTGAACCCCCGTGGATCGCGCGGCCCGCAATATGCTATAAATTCACCATCATAATGCAAGTACCCATGACTAAGACGGAGACGCCGGAGGACCCCACACCCGGGAGCGGGGGATCCCCGGGCGTGGAGACAGAGGCGCCCAACGGCGCGTCCGGGCCGAGCAGCAAACGCGAGGGCGGCCACGAGGACAATCTCGGAGGCGGGACGGGGCTGGAGGCCGATCTGGAGGCCGAGCGGCGGCGCTCTCAAGACTACGAGGCCAAGTACAAGAGGGCCCTGGCCGACTATGCCAACCTAGAGCGACGCACCACCACGGCCATACAGAACGGCATCAATTCGGAGAGAGACTCCCTGCTGCGTGACTTTTTGGAGATACACGACGACTTTGTCCGGGCCCGGGACGCCTACCACTCGGGTGGCTCAGAGACGGCGGGGCTGGACTCCATAATCCGCAACGTCGATACCATGCTCAAGCGTTGGGGTGTAGAGACCATCAAGGCTGCGGAATGCACCTTTGATCCCCGGCTCCACGAGGCCATGCTCACCAAAACGGAACCTGATCTGGAAGAGCAGACCGTTACCCGGGAGTTAAGAAAGGGATATATTACTCACGGCAGGGTGATTAGACCGGCCTTGGTAGAGATATCAACAAAAGGAGGTGCCGAATAAGTGACCAAAGTAATCGGTATTGATCTGGGAACCAGTAACTCGGCGGCGGCCGTAATGATGGGTGGCAAGCCCACAATAATACCGGCCGCGGAAGGCGCATCGGTGGGCGGAAAGGCATTTCCGTCGGTGGTGGCATTCTCCAAGGACGGGCAGCTGCTGGTGGGAGAGCCTGCCCGGAGGCAGGCGGTGACCAACCCGGACAACACGGTGGTGGCCGCCAAGCGGAAGATGGGTACCGAGTACACCTTCAATGTACAGGGTAATAGCTACAAGCCGCAGCAGATATCCTCATTCATACTGCAGAAGATAAAAAAGGACGCAGAGGCATTCACCGGCGACACCGTGCAAAAGGCGGTCATTACGGTTCCTGCCTACTTTGACGACAATCAGCGCCAAGCCACAAAGGACGCCGGCACGATAGCTGGCTTGGACGTGGTCAGAATAATAAACGAGCCCACTGCCGCGTCACTGGCGTTCGGCCTTGACAAGACCGGCGAGGATCTAAAGATAATGGTGTTCGACTTTGGCGGGGGCACTCTGGACGTTACTGTAATGGAGATGGGCGGCGGCGTGTTCGAGGTGATGAGCACCTCCGGCGATACCCATCTGGGCGGCACCGACATGGACCGGGCCTTGGTGGATCACGTGCTGGACGAGTTCCGCAAGCAAGAGGGCATCGATCTCTCTAAAGATAACACAGCAATGACCCGCATACGGGAGGCCGCCGAGAGGGCCAAGATCGAGCTCTCCACGGTAATGGAGACAGACATCAACCTGCCGTTCATTGCCCAAGACCAGTCCGGCCCCAAAAATTTGATGCTGCGGCTTACACGGGCCAAGCTGGAGGACCTGATCCGGCCCATAGTGGAGAGGTGCCGCCCCTCCCTGGACAAGGCCATGGAGGATGCGAAGATAACGCCCTCGGACATAAACCGCACAGTGCTGGTTGGCGGCCCCACCCGCATACCCCTGGTCAAGAAATTTGTGGAGCAGGTTGTCGGCAAGGAGCCGGAGGCCGGTGTCGACCCCATGGAGGCGGTGGCCATGGGAGCCGCCATACAGGCAGGGATAATAGCCGGCGACGTGCAAAGCGACATAGTACTGCTGGACGTCACGCCCCTGACGCTGGGCATAGAGACGCTGGGCGGCGTACGGGAGCCCCTCATAGAGAGAAACACCACCATACCCACCTCAAAGGCCAAGATATTCACCACCGCCGCGGACAACCAGACGTCGGTCACCATACACGTGGTTCAGGGAGAGAGGCCCATGGCAGCCGACAACGTCTCGCTGGGCAGCTTCAACCTAACGGACCTGCCGCCGGCCCCCCGTGGAGTCCCGCAGATAGAGGTGAAGTTCGACATAGACGCCAACGGCATAATCAACGTGACGGCCAAGGACATGGGCACGCAGAAGAAGAGCAATATCACCATCGAGTCCAGCTCCAAGATGGACAAGAGTGAGATAGAGAAGCTGAGGGAAGATGCCGAAAGGTACTCCGAGGAGGACAAGGCCAAGATGGAGAAGATTGAGCTGCGCAACGAAGCCGAGAGCATGATATACACCACCGAGAAGCTCATCACCCAGGACATGAAGGACAAAATAAGCCAGGATCAAGGAATAAAGATCACTGATGCCATACGGGAGACCAGAGATGCGCTGGGCAAGGAGCACAGCGAGCTGAAGGAGAAGCTGGATGCCCTCAAGGCACTGGTCAATCAGGTCAGCACCGAGATATACCAGAAGGCCGCCCAAGAGAGCCAGAAGGCCGAACAGAGCCAAAAGACGGAACAGAGCCAGACTGCACAGCAAGGCGCTCAGGAGACCGGCGAGCGGGATCAGGACGCGGCCGAACGGACAGACTCCAAGAGCGACAGCGCCCGGCCCAGCTAGCCGGGGGTGAGCCACGACGAGTGCCAAGCGTGACTACTATGAGGTGCTAGGCGTCTCTAGGGATGCTGGCGCCGACGAGATAAAGTCCCAGTACAGGAAGCTTGCCCTCAAGTTTCACCCAGACAGGAACAAATCAGACGAGGCGCCCGAGCACTTCAAGGAGATATCCGAGGCGTACGCAGTCCTGTCCGACACCCAGAAGCGTCAGCTGTATGACCAGGGAGGCCACGCGGGCATCAGCGGCCAGTACTCGCAGGAGGACATATTCGGCGGTATGGGCGGCGGCATCAACGACATCTTCCAAAACATATTCGGAGGAATGGGCGGAATGGGCGGCGGCGTGCAGCGGGGAGCCGACATCATACAGGAGGTCACCGTATCCCTGGAGGACATACTTCAGGACAAAGAGGTGAGCCTCAACGTTACCAAGGACGTGGCATGCGAGTCATGCGGTGGCAGCGGCTGCTCGCCGGGGACAAGCAAGAGGACATGCGGTAGGTGCGGCGGGCGCGGCCAGACTCAGAAGACGCGCAGGATGGGGTTCGCATCGTTTGTGACGGCCGAGACGTGCAGGAACTGCCGGGGAACCGGCGCCACAATACAAAAGCCCTGCCGCAACTGCCGGGGCGAGGGAATCCGAAGGGGCGTCGCAACCGCGACATTCATGCTGCCAAAGGGAATAGACACCGGCAACTACCGCATAGAGGGCCAGGGCAACACGGTGCCCCACGGCATGAGCGGCGACCTCATCGTGTCCGTGAAGGTGAGACCCCACCCCCAGTTTCGGCGCGACGGCGCCGACCTGTACCACGACAGGCACATCACAATGGTGGACGCGGCCTTGGGAGGGAAGTTTCAGGTGTCCACCTTGGAGGGAACCGAGACCATAAAGATAGATGCCGGCTGCCAGTCCAGCACCATAATAAAGATGGGTGGCAAGGGCCTGCCCAGAATGGGCTCGTGGGGAAGGGGTGATCTGTACGCCAGAATAGTGGTGGACATACCCAAAAAGATGAACCGGCGCCAAAAAGAGCTGCTCCGGGAGTTTCAGGCAGAGTCGAACTGACTACATACAGCGCCATAATCCAACATGCATGGCCGCCTTTGCCATCGCACAGACACTCCCAAGCGCAGGAGCCAAACGGTGGCGCCGGACTGATGGAATCACGATGCGGCACAACAATGGCAAAGAGTATTATTTCGGCCCGGAGGCGGCACCGGTGCGGGAGTCGCCCAGCCCGGCCAAAGGCGTAAGGTTCAGGTCCTTATCTCTCAGGAGTTCGTGGGTTCAAATCCCATCTCCCGCACCATTCAGACTCGCGGGGCAGACGTGCCCGGAGGCGCCCCACCGCCTGCATCGCCATACCCATACGGCGAGAGCCGATTCTCCAGCGCCGTCCTTGCGGACGGCCGAAGCTGCCATGCATCATACGCAGGACCGGCCGACGGCGGATGGATCTCCTCCACTCCATAATCATGCTCTTTCGGATCAGACACGCCAGCCAGGCATGGGGCGCCATCGTGTATGCAGTAGGCCCCGTCCGGCATGGCCCTGTGCCGTCCCAGCGTAACTGCCACGATGTTCAGGTTCGGCTCCGAACACTGCGCTGCCACCCTAACCATCGCCTAGAGTTCCATCCCAGAGCCCATTCCCGAAACCGGATTAGTAACTGGCCAAAAGATCGGATTTGGTTCTCAACGTTAATAACTTCGGACACGAGGATTTATCGCGATATTGTCGGAGCTGGAACGGTCGCTCGCCCTGCTGGAGAGGGATTGGGAGGTCGACCCGCTGCTTAAGGACTTTGTTCTGGGCAGGGTAACCGACGCGACCGACAGCAGGCACGTATCAGGCAGCGTAACGTTCCACATACCGCACCTGCCATCCCACGGCAAATACGTGCTGTGGAAATGCTACTGGCCCGACTGCCACAACTGCTGCCTAAACCAAGGCAGACTCCCCCTGACGTCCGATGATCTGATCACTATAGGAGCGGGCCTAAAATACCGCAATGTCTCTGAGTTTGTAAGAAAAGAGACGCTGGTTGCGACATGGCAGGAGCCTGGCGGAGGCGCTACCATCACCGGAATAAACCTAAAACGAAAAGAAGATGAGACAGAGGAGGATGATGGTACCCGCATACCCTGCCGCTTTCTGGACGGGTCTGGGTCCTGCTCCCTGCACCCGGCCCGCCCCGGTGTTTGCTACCTGTACCCGTTTACCACGTGGCTGGAGAACGAGGGCGGGAGGGCCAAGATCCACGCGACATTCCAGTTCACCGGAGACTGCCCGGGGTTTTATCTTGGAGACGACATATCGGAGATGGGCCAGACACTGGACGAATACTCCAGCACAATATACGACTACAACATGAAATACACCAGAACCGTCCGGGAGGGATTCGGGGCCTCCGCGCTCGGTTGATCATGTGTTTTTTGGGCAGTTTAACGGCGGCGTCCACTCTTACAAACCTATGAAAAAAGCCCGGGCGCTCCAATTTGGTTAGAAATGCTCCAGAGGTGTTGCGCGCCTTAAAATGTGCGGGAATTTTTGACCGCACCGAGATTTAGCGCGCAAAAAATATTTTTGGCTCAAACAGAATAAAAAGCGGCGGGTAGGTCGCATTCGGAATTATTTGCAACGAATACCAATTGTGTCATTTAGGCGGGAGTCTACTTCAAAATTAAGATGAAACATAATCCCCCAGTGCAGCGCGCCTTGGCGCGGACGAAAATCCAGTATGGCTTGCCGCCGTTGGTATTTGCATGGCCGCCGCGGTCCGGATGCCAGCGGATGGGCGCGGGCGGCCACCACCGCCGACCCGGTGCACATATATCGATCCAGTATACATTCCACGGCATGGAGGAGCACGAGTGTCCCATATGCAGCCACAAGATGGACAGGATGCAGGCGTGCCATCTGCACTGCAACAACTGCGGGGCGGTACTGGATTGCTCCGACAAGGGCACATTCTGGTAGGGACCGCCGCGCCCAGCGAGTCTAGCACAGGCTGCCCGCGTCATAGAGGCATGAAATTACCGGCTACATGCCCGGCCGGTCAGGGATGTAGTCGGCGGCCATGTTGAGCGCCGCATCCTTCATGATCTCCAAGTACCGCTCGTACCCTGCCCTGAACCCGCAGTGGGGGCACCTGACCTCGGTGACATCCTCGTCGAGGACCGCCACTCCGTCGCACTCGGGACACTTGGCATCCACAGGCACCGTACGCGCTGAACCTATTTAATTGCGCTCATCTGCCACACACACGGGCGGTGTTGGTCTAGCTCGGTATGACACCAGCTTCCCAAGCTGGGTATCGCGGGTTCAAATCCCGTGCACCGCACCTACATCGATGACAGCTCGGCGGCCGCCCGCTCCATGGCCCCACGATCTGGCGCCCCCGGAGACAGCCGTACGTACTCGCCCAGATCCCGCGCTGCCTCGGCGTACCTGCCCTGCTTCTCCCGGATGTACGCCCGGTTCTTGTACACGGATCCGCTCCGCTCCGCGTCTATCTCGATGGCCCGGGTGTAGTTTTCGTCGGCGCGGCCCTCGTCACCCCGCTTCAGGTAGTGGTTGCCCAGTCCCCGGTACGCCAAGTAGCAGCGCCCGTTCAACCGTACGCATTTGGAATAGCTGCCAACACACTCGTCCCGGTCGCCGCCGTTCTGTATACCCGCCAGCAGAAGCCAGGCGGTAGGGTTTGACGGATCCTCGGACACGGCCTTCTCCAGTAGGCTTTCGGCGCGCGACCCGCGCCCCAGCAACGAGGCCCGCTCTGCCTCCATGCAGAGCCTGAGCGAGCGGGAACCGGATCCGACGCGGTCTGGCGGACCCACAAGCACGGTAACCCTCCCATCCTGCGACCACTTGGCATCGAATACGTCTCGGGGTATGGCCCCTTCGTAGATGCCCTCCCCGCTGCTCTTGGGGACATAGTGGATTATGGCCTCCTCGTCGTACCCCGTTATAACCGAGAGGTGGTGCGTCAGGCCACCCACGCCCGGCAGTATCACGATGGGTGGAACGCCCCTGTCCATGGCCTTCTCCAGTATGGATACGTCGGCGTGCTCCACCGAGACGGCCAGCCCGTGCCTCTCGGCGGCCTCCATTCCCTCTATCAGAACGCTACCCGAGCCGGCCGGGTAAGAGTCGGCGGGAGGCAGCGGTATCTCCACGTTCCAGTATCGGGCCACCGCGTTTATGGAGAGCGGTAGGCAGGCATTCTCCTCGGTAACCACCGGCAGCAGCAGCTCCTCGGCCATGGCAGCCCCCTTCCCACACCACAATTAAAGCCATCCCCACGCGCAGGGTGCACGCTTAGGCGCGGCGCACAGACACAGCCCCGTAACACCGCCGGGCCGCCGGAACGACTCTGCACGGGGCATCTAGCATCTCCCGGTGGCCCCCGTGCGGGAATGCAGAAAACGGAGATGATCTCCCGCGGCCACCCGCTCCACCATGCCGACACGGCCCATACCCCCATTCAGGCCATTCCAGGGTCTGACTGGACCATCACGATCAGGCGTATGCCGAGTAAGGCCTGGCGCCGGGTCGAATCCGCAGCAGATCCCCGTTAGACATTAATTTACCGCAGGCGCTACACACTACACTTGTATACCGAATCCGCCGACAGACCTTCCCCACCCTCGAATCTGGGCAAGTACGTCAAGATAGGGCTCTTTGTGGCTCTGGGGGCGCTCATCTTCACCCTGGCCGGAAACCAGGCGGTCGCCATGTTCATGAACCTGACCGAGTTCGACGACCAGTTCACCAAGCCGCTCTACTACTCCCTGGTCTCGGCGGTGCTGCTCGCCTCGATGGCCCTCATACGAGTGAACGGCAAGAAGCGCTCGTCCATGTTCTGGTATGTGCTGAACACGGCCATATCCCTGATGGGGCGTGGGCCGGCCGACTCCAAGGCCATAGACAGGTTCGGGGACTACAGGCTCTCGCACGTGCAGTTCTGGGTTTGGCAGGCCACCAAGGTGCTTCTGTTTGGGGCGTTCTTCGTCAATGTTATGTTCGGCTTTGCGGCAGTCGAGTTCCTGGAGGGGAACGACTTGGGCGTGGAGCACCTTCCGGGTCTCTTCGCGCTGCCGTTTGTGACTCCCCCCATGGACCCCTCGTACGCCGAGGAGCGCGTCATACCGCTGCTGCCCGCCCTAGTGATACTCCTCTCCCCCATACTGGCGGCCATAGGCCTGCGCCTGCTGCTCTACATCGGGCTGCACGGCATTATCAGCATGATCACCTCGTATGTTGCAGACTCGTCCGAGGGCAAGGCCCGGTACCTCAACTACGCCTCCACGCTGGAGCTCATACTGGGCATAACGGTCCTGTGGACCGCGTTCAACCTGTTCTTCACCGACAACATAGACTACAACACACCCTACGTGATAGCCGGGGCCCTCCTCATCGGGTTCTCTTTGGTGGCATTCTCGATGGCGGACCGCATACGCGCCCGCATACTCACACACATGTTCAAGAGGGACGTGATAATCCGCATAGGCACGGTATTGGCAATAGCGCTGATTGTGCTGGTGGTCACCACCGTAAACAACAGCGTGGCCGACGCCAAGAAGATAGAGTATATCGGCCCCTACACGGCCCAAGAGATAGGCGTTAATCGCTACCTGGGCGAGCTGTACAACATACAGGAGAATATCCACGACGCGCAGCTGCAGCCGGTCTCCCCCAACAGCATAGACGGGTATGTGGAGGACAACCAAGACGTGCTGGACGTCATCCGCGTGTGGGACTGGGAGGCGGCCTTTGCCAAGCTCAAGCCGGAGATCGGCCTGATACCATACGTGGACTTTGCGGACAACGATATACTGCGCTTCAACGACACCCTGTACTGGACCGCCTCCATGTCCCCCATACTGCCCAACACGGTAACCACCCAGGACGTGTGGTTCAACGAGCATTTGGTGTACACCCACGTGCCCAACGGCTTCCTCACGCTGGGGGCCACCGACGGCCAGATCGTGGACAGCGGGGAGCTCTTCGATCAGCGCCGCATCTACTACGGGGAGGGGGGCCTCTTCCCGGAGACCTGGTCCGGCTACCCACTCTCCAGGGGATCCGAGAGCCGGGAGCTGGAGGGAGCCTTCTACGACGGCGACGGGGGCATAGACATAGCCCCGCCGATCAGCTACATATTCGAGCCCAACTTTCTGCTGTCATACCCCACCGAACCGGTCCACGTGAACCGCTACAAGGACGTGCATGACCGCATGGAGGCGCTGTACCCATACTTTTTGTACTCGCTGTTCGGCTCCAAGGTAGACCTGCTGCCGGTCACCGACGGGGAGAGCACCTACTGGCTCGTCCCCCTGATCATAGGGTTTGACACCCGGGACGTCCCCTGGTCCCAAGGCCACCCGTACCTGAGGCTGGTGGGGTACGCCATGATAGACACGTATCACGGCGACATCACCCTGCTCAAGACCGGCGACGACTTCTTCACGGAGATGTTCGTGTCACAGTACCACGAAAAGTTCGAACCCATACCCGACTGGCTGGAGGAGCAGATCCGGTACCCGGTGGAGCTCTTCAACTGGAAGACCGAGATGTACAACAGCTACCACGTGACCGACGTGGAGATCTTCATCCAGGCCAACCAGTTCTACGAGATACCCAGCGGTCTGGACACATACTACATCCAGGCCAAGCCGCCGGGCTTTGAGCAGACCGAGTTTCTGGGCCTGCTCTCGCTGGAGCTGCGCGGCTCGCAGGGCAGGAACCTGGCCGGGTACATGATAGTGGAGAACGACCTATCCAACCTGGGCCGCATGCAGTTCTACGAGGTGCCCCTCAACTCCACCACCAAGCTCATAGGCCCCACCGCCGTCAGGGAGGCGCTGGACCGGGACCCCGACTTTGCCCAGCTGAACACGCTTCTGCGCAACCCCCGCATCGGCGACAACATACTGTACCGGGTGGGAGGCCAAGACGTCTACTTCATACCCGTGTACACGGCGGGCGCCGGCGGCGTGGTGGCGCAGCTGGGCACGGTAGCCGCGGTGGGCGCCGCGTTCACCGGCGAGTACTACGTAGGGCTGGGCGAGAACCAAGAAGCAGCGTTCGAGGCATACCTGCAGAAGCTCTCCGGAGCGGAGGCTTCCGCTACCAACGGCGGCGATGTGGTCCAGTCGACCCGGGAGGACCGGGTGGGGGTTCTGCTGGCAGTCCTGGAGGAGAAGGAGATACAGGTCGCCGAGCCCACCACGATACAGTTCCCGCTGACATTCCGGGACGGGGAGATCTTCTTCTACACGGCCGCCGATCAGGAGGACGCCGTGGCGTTCCTGGAGGCCTTCGTGGACGACTTCGTGGCCCCCCGCACCGACCGGGTGTTCGTGTGGGAGGAGGAGGACATGCTGAACGTGGGAACGGTCTTGGTACGGGACGGCATAGCCGAGCTGCACTACATCCAGGTAGATGTAGGCAGTTGATACTGGCCGTAGACAACGGCTCCTCGTACACCCCCGCACTCTTCGAATCCATACGGAAGGCGGGCGCCCCATGTGACTTCAGGGCATTCGATGAAGTGGGGGAGATCGGGGGATACTCGCACTATATCCTGTCGGGGAGGCGGCGCAACAACCGCGCCATGAACGCGGCCAACGCATCCATAATACGGCATGCGCTGGATCACGGCAAGCCACTCCTGGGAATATGCTACGGGGCGGAGATGCTGGCGCTGGTCTCGGGAGGGACCATAAGAAAAATGCCCGAGCTCGCAAAGGGGTTTGAAAGCGTCACGACAGTACGCGAGAACCCGCTGTGTTCCGGCGACGTGGAGGTGTACGAGAGCCACGCATACGAGATAGCCCGGATGCCGTCGCCCCTGATCCGGCTGGCCGGCTCGGCCGCATGCAAAAACGAGATTATACAGTATGGCGGTTTGAACGCGTTTGGCACGCAGTTCCACCCGGAGATGACCCGCGAAGGGCGGGAGATGGTATCGAATTTTTTGAAGATGTAGGAAGCGGCGCGTCCTGTTGCCGCGGCCATACCCTTGCGACGCGGAGTTTTGATGGACTCTGTTCGCGCCCCGCCGCGGCCATGCCGCACGGAAATTATCTGGTTTTATGCGTCAGGCCAGTCGCCAAGACACACACCGGCAGGGACGGACGCATGCCAGATGTCAGGGCGTATGCCATAGGATCTGCGGCGCGGGCCGCTGGCACCGCCGGGGTGGTTTCGCGTCTGTGTCGCACGATCTTTTAGCGATGTCCTGATCTGCCCGCGGGGCACCAATGGAATAATCCACCCCCATAACACATTTTAATATACAAAAAACACTTAGTCTGCATGCCAAGCCAGAACACCACCATACTGCACAAAGTCGGAGACGGCTTACTGTATCTGTTCAGGCAGGATCACAAGGCCAACAGATACAGAAGCAGGCTGTGGTATATACTGCCGGTATTGTTCAACCTGCCGGGAGGCATAGTGGCGTTCCTTGCGATCAGGTATGATGATCCGGACAAGGCCAAAAACTGCCTGCTGTTGGGCATCATACTACTTCTCCCACTAGTCCTACTGGGCATTGCCGTAACGGCAGCCGTAGAGGCGATAGGCGAGATGGCAATAAGTGATATCTGCGCAGAGTTGTCGGTGATAGATCCTACCGATGTCCACACGGCGAACAATCCATATATAGAAATAGTATGCGATTAGTTTAGCTCAAGCTCTTAGTCCCGGCCGGTCGCCTGCCCAACACGGCCGGCTGCGGCCAAGGCCTCGGACCGCCCATTCCGTATGCCCACGGCCACTCCGCCCCCTGCCAGCCGACTCACCCCCGCTCAAAGTCCAAAACCCGCTCCATATAGGCTGAGACAACTTCATGCCAAGACATACCCCCCATGTCAATCTGGGGGGCATGCATTCCCCTGCCGGACCATCCCGGCCGGACCGGCGGGCCGCCAGAAAAGACATGCCGGACAACCCCGCTACACTATATCCGAAAATCATGCCACGCCTCGTTCCGGCCGTTAGCCACCAACCTCTGCATGAGAGTTCTTATATCCGGCAGGAGGGGAGTCGCCTCATGTACCGGGGAGGGTTGGAGGATGACCTGGACGACGCGGCGCAGGAGTTCGTCAGCTCGCTGCAGTCGGACTCCGAGATACTGCCGTTTGACATAGCCGGCACCGAGGCGCACGTCCTGATGCTGTACAAGTCAAAGATAATACCCAAGGCCGACGCCAAAAAGCTGCTCTCGGCCCTTCGCGACATAAGGACGGGTGGGTTCGATCCCATGGACATGAACCAGGTGTTTGAGGACGGCCACGAGCTGCTGGAGTCGTGGGTTACCGAGAAGGCCGGAAAGCGGGCTGGCGGCCGCATACAGACGGCCCGCTCTAGGAACGATCAGGTGGCGGTGGCCATCCGCATGAAGCTGCGCCACGACACCAATATGATACAGACGGGCATACTCCAGCTGGTGTCGGCGCTGCTGGAGCTGGCCGCCGACAATACGGACACCACCATACCGCTGTACACGCACCTGCAGCATGCGCAGGCCGGAGTATTATCCCACTACTTTTTGGCCCAAGCCGGCATACTCCTTCGCGACTACGAGAGGTTCGCCGGGATGTACGAGCGGCTCGACTCCAATCCCCTGGGATCCGGGCCGGTGGGAGGGAGCAGCCTAGGCATAGACAGGGAGATCACCACCCGCCTGCTGGCGTTCCCCGACATGGTGTACAACTCGCTGGACGCCACCAGCTCCCGGGACCACATATCCGAGTTCGTATCGTGTGTGGCAATAATGTGCGTCGGCCTGAGCCGGATGGCCGAGGATCTGGTGATATGGGCCAGCGACGAGTTCGGCTTTGTGGAGATAGCCGACCGCTCCGCGTCACCCTCCAGCGCCATGCCCCAGAAGAAGAATCCTGACGTTCTGGAGTTGGTCCGGGGAAAGGCGGCCGGCGTCATAGGGGATCTGGTCTCGGTGCTGGCCATCCAGAAGGGACTGGCCTCCGGGTACGGCCGGGATCTGCAGGAGACCAAGGAGCCGGCGTGGCGCGCCGCAGAGGTTGCCGCGGGTTCCCTCCACATTCTCTTTGAGGTTCTGACCGACATTACCATCAACAAGAACAGGATGGCCCAGGCAGCCGAGTCGGGCAACATAACAGCCTTGGACGTGGCCGAGGAGCTGGTGCGGCACAAGGTGCCCTTCCGGGAGGCCCATCTGGAGGTGGGCAAGATGGTCGCCGCCGCCCGGCGGGCCGGCAAGCATGTTCTGGATCTGACCAAGGTGGAGATCAGCGGAGCCTGCGGTATAAACCCCGATACTGTGGCGCGCGCACTGTCCGCGTGCACGGTGGAGGGGTCGGCGGAACGGCGCCGCTCGTCGGGGGGCACCTCGCGGCAGGAGCAGGAGCGCATGATAAGGCAGGTCGAAGAGAGTGTCGGGGAGCTCTTCGGGGAGCTGGAGGAGCAGCGGAACGATGCCACCGCGAACATCGGCAAGATGTGGCAGGAGATAGACGAGTTCCTGCAGAGATAGCCTACTCCACCACGTGCGCCAGTCCCTTGCACACCATGTAGGCGGCCGCATAGGCGGGCACCCTGACGTACTCGTTGGCGTACGGGCCAAACCGCCTCTTCATCATCCGGAAGGACACGGGGCAGGACGCCCGTATGTGCACCGGCTCGTCGGAGAATACGACCGCCGACACGTAGGGATCGAACCTCTTTAGATCCGCGCAGGGTACCTTTGCCATGCCGCTCTTGCCGTTTACGGTTCCGGGCATTCGGAATATGCGGTGCACATCCATGGTGACGCCAGGGTCTATGCGCACCCCCAGCCCAGATGTCATCCCCTCCACCCTCCGGGCGAAGGCGTCGTACCCACCCGAGGATATCTCCCGGGCGGTGCGGGAGCGGCCGGCTTTGGAGCCGAGGACCTCCCGGGCGAACCTGCCCCTCCACCCACCCTCGGATGGCCGGGGCAGCGAGGAGGCCCCGTCCCGGGCGACGCCCAGCCTCTCGGGGAGCATGCCGCGGAACGCCACGTAGTCGGCCAGCTCGACGCGCTCGGCGGCGCCCAGCCGGGCCAGCTGCTCGTCGTGAACGTGCACGTGAAAGCCCTCGTTCCCCGAGAAATACACCCGTACCCCCTCGCGCACCCCCAAGTCGTCGGCCAGTATATCCAGCAGCCTGTCCGCCTGATCCCCGGCGGCCCTCATGCACGAAGGGCAGGCCACCGACGTCTTCCGGATGCCCCGGTGCCCGCACCGCTCGCACGGGCCGGATGTGCCGTGCCCGCACCGCTCGCAGGATGCCACGGTGTGGGAGGGGCGGCACTCCAAGTCCAGATCCTTGGCGTCTATGTCGAATATGAGGTGGGCATCCTCCCAGACCTTCTCGGGAATGGGCTGGGACGGGAGCAGGTACCGGGCGTTGGAGACGTACACCTCCAGCGGCACGGCCTGGAGCAGTAGCACGCGCAGGTCCGCAGAATCATGGAGCTGCAGGTGGCGGACCATGCCCGAGTCGGCCCTCCTGAACCCGAACTCTCGCTTCGGCATGTCGGAGGGCAGCTCTATCATGTCGAACCGTTCAAAGTAGTACCGCTTCATGCACCTGCGTATGAACGAGGCATCAGGCGGTCTCATCGCCCCACGCCGAACTGCAGGGGATTGACTATCCCGGCGCACTCCGGGATTTCGTGGCAGAGGCCCAGAGTCTTGAGCTTCTGGCAGGACTGGCACCTGTATGCGGTGCCCTTCCCGGACTTGCCGGCCAGATGCTCCAGCTGGTAGAGTGTGACCGACTTTTTGTAGTCGGGGGCCTTCTCAAAGTACGGCACTATATCAGATATGGAGTGGCCGCGGGCCAGCAGGAACGTGGCCAGCAGGAACCGCCCCGCGTGCGAGAGGTTGTCCCCGTCGGCCATGGTCTTGGCGGCGTGCTTTACGCAGGGCGCAAACTCCCCGGAGGAGACCACCGTCTTGGGCCGGAGACGCGCCTCCATGGCCGAGAGCTGTCCTGCAAACCCCTGCAGCCCGGGGACCGGAGGGGGCATTGCCGCCCCCTCTATGCGGGACACGATATAGTTGACCAGTTCCTGCCGTATGAGCCGGACGGTCTCGTGGGGTGTCAGGTACACCAGCCCCGACTCGACACGCCGGTTTATCAGCTTCCACTCCCGGGCGTGGAAGGTGACGGCTCGCCGCAGGTACTCGGGGACCGGAACCACGAAGTGCTCCTCCTGCTTTTGGATGCCCATCCCCGAGAGGTCCCGTATTATCTCGGTGGCCAGCAGCACCTGGCTGGCGGTGCGGGCCCGGCCCAGGTCCCTCTCCAGCAGCATCTCGGCCCCCCGAGCCTCCTGCATGGCAAACTTCTTGGCCAGGTGGCGCGCCCCGCTCATCTTGAGCAGCACGACGGCCAGCAGGAACGAGAAGACCTCCCGGGGCAGCTGGGAGCCGGTCTCTATGGATGGCCGGTACACCTTCCCCTCGTCGACGGCGGCGGCCACCCGCGCAAAGGCCTGGTCCCGGATGGGCTTCAAGTCCTGGTCGTCGGCCAGCTGCTCCAAGGTGAACCCGCACTCCCGCAGGTAGCCCCCCGCGTCGGCCAGAAACGGATACTTTGCCAGCTCCAAGTGTCCAAGCACCGCCATAAGACGCCATACCGCACGGTATTGTAATATAATTTCCGGGCGGAGAGCGCGGCGCCGAGTATCCCCCCGGTCGCAACCAAATTATTTGAGCCGCGCCATCCCCTATATGATGGACATAGAGTTCGGGGTGGAGCCGGGCGCCGTGGGGCCCGGGGGGCAGGTATCCGGTAGCGTGTCGGTGTCGTACCCGGGCCGCTACGACGGGGTGGTGGTGAACGCCCAGGTGCTGGACTCCAACCACCACGTCACGTACACATCCTGCAACGGCAAGCAGGTGACCGGCAAGATAGCCCGGCTCTTCATACCCCGGGACCAGATGCCCGGTAACAAGGCCGCCTTCACCGCCGAGATGGCGTTCGAGCCGGACCGCGACTACGAGGTAAAGTTCCGAGCCTCCATAATAGAGCAGCACAAGGAGATAGAGAGCTCCATCGTATTCGTAACGTACTCCGGCTAGACCCCGCGCCACACGCGGGAACCCCCCCACAAACCTGCAAGCGCGAATCAAAAGATGCGGCACCCTAGAACCGCTGTTTTGTAATCACCAGCTCGCCCGTCATCCAAGGGTGCGGTATGCAGAAGTACGCTATCTCGGCGGACTCGGTGAAGAGGAACTCGTAACTTTCTCCGGGCATCACCACCCCGTCGCTGCCGAAATCACCGCTGTACGAGTCGGCGTACCGGTGATCCGGCGTGACGGTATGCGCAGTGTCGTCCAGATTATCCCAAAGAACATGGTTGTCTATCCCCAGCTGGATGTCGACCCGCTTTGGCACGAAGTTGTCCTGCTGCTCGGCGTCCGTGGAGCCCGGTATCATGTTTATGATCCGCTGTTCGGTTGGGTGCAGGATGTGCGCATCCACGCTGGGTTTGAGCAGGCTCTCGGGCAGGTAGAAGACCTGATAGAAGACTATGCTGGCGGCCACCGCGATCATCAC
>JAGWAW010000113.1 GCA_021296165.1 Nitrosopumilaceae archaeon
CGGGATCTGACGCAGCCGACGAATAGGGTGTCCGAATCGGCGGGAAGTCCGCCGCCAGGGGAGTCCTGCGCACCACAGTACGCGCAGTCTGCCAAGTCAGGTGATTATCCCAGTCTGGGATGCCGCCGGATGCCGGCTTGGGCCCATATGGTATGCAGCGCCTGCTCTCCTACACCATTTTCTATGCGGCCTTTCGGTAACATCATATTGTATCGCCAGCAGATATGCCCGTGGCGCTTGGGGTGAACAACTTTTTGGATTCCACAGGACAATCCCACCCGCCGCAAAACTGATTTAAACCCGACCCATTCACCCCTCACCATGAGACTGGACGGAAAGGTATGCGCGGTGACGGGCGCCTCCAGCGACATAGGCGAGGGCATAGTGAAGCGCTTTGCTGAGGAGGGGGCCAGGGTGGCTCTCATATCCCGCAACCTAAAGTCCATGGGGGACGTACGCTCGCGGGTCGGCTACACAGACAAGACTGCATCTGTGGTGTGTGATGTAACCAACGAATCACAGGTTCTCCAGGCCGTAGACCGCATAGTCTCCGAGTATGGCAGGATAGACGTGCTGGTGAACAACGCCGGAGCAATCACGGATCCTGTCCACTTTCATGCAATGCCCCAGTCGGACATAGACGATCTGATAAACGTCAACCTCCAAGGCATGTTCCACATGACCCGAGCCGTCCTGCGCAGCATGTCAGACGTGAAGAGCGGTAGCATAGTAAACATCGGCTCCACAGCCTCCGAGAGAGCCATACCCAAGGTGCACTTGGCCGTATACTCCTCCACCAAGGCGGCCACATCCATGTTCACTAAATCCATAGCGGTGGAGTACGCCCGGCGCAACATCCGCTGCAACTGCGTCAACCCCGGAATCATAAACTCGGGTATGATCAAGCCATATCTGGACGATCCGGCGGCCCGGAGCGTCTTGGAGGAACGCCTGCCCATGGGCAGGATAGGCCAGCCCCAAGACGTGGCCAACGCTGTCCTCTTCTTCGCCTCCGACGAGTCTGCCTGGGTGACCGGCACCGTGCTAAACGTCGACGGCGGCAGATCCGCCGCCGAGGGATAGACGGGCGGCGCCAGCCAGCAGCCTCGCCAGCCGCACCGGTTCCGGTATGCGGCCCTGCCGGGTAACAGCATTCAGGAGCGACACGGCTTGGCGCTCCGTACACCCCGACATCCTGGCATATACCGTGCTGCCCGTGTGCAACGGTACGGCGCGCCGAGGGGCCAAGGCGCGGTACCTCTCCAGCCGCTCGGGGAACATGGCGGATATCGCCGCCTCGGCGCTGCGGCGCCTCCTGTCCGACAGGCCCAAGACCGGCACTCCCAGAGACGAGGAGATTTCGCCCACATCTACCAAGTTGTATCTGGACATTATGGTACCCCACACCAGCACGTACGATATGTCGTCACGGCGCAGGGACGCAGCCATCTGCACCACCGATCGGGTTGCGTCGTCCCCGGAGACGTGGATGGTGCCTAATGCGAACCCGTCCACAACGCCGTCGTTGCGCGTCACTACGCCGGCCAAAGCGGAGAGGACAGAGCCCGGACCGTGGCTCTCGGCCACCCCCAGCCCACGGATTCCGGGTTTGTCAAGATGTAGGGAACGCACCGCGCCTCCTGTATGCCGCATACGAGAATGCCGCCAAGGCCAGGACGCCCGCCGCCATCACTCCCCACACGGCCAGCTGCACCGTATCCACGTCGGCCACACCCGGCAATGCGCCGCGGGGTGGTTAAGGTTTTGCCGGACGAGCTCAACCATAGTCCACGTACCTGTCGTACCGCTTCTCTATCTCGCGGTTCTCCCCCCGCATGATGCCGTCCATCTCCCGCCGAAGACGCCCTCGGACGTACTTTTTGACGGGGGCGTACCGCTCCTCGTCGGGGAACGTCTCCAAGGCGAGGCATGCCGCCTCAAAGTGCCGGGCAGCCATCTCCCGGTACTCCTGCCTGGTGGGCCGCCGGATGCCCGCCAGCCGGAACCACGTTGTGGCAAAGCTGGCTCCGGCAACCTGGGGAAGCTGGTCCAGGGCCCGCATCACCTCGAACCTCTCGTCGTCTCTCAAGACAGCAGGCCCGCCGCATCCTTGGCAGAGTAGGTCACTATGATGTCGGCGCCGGCCCGCTTTATGGAGGACAGGATCTCCAAGGTGGTCCCGGGGCCGTCCAGCCACCCCATCGAGTGGGCGGCGTGCACCATGGCATACTCCCCCGATACGCTGTATGCGGCCACCGGCACGCCAAAGTTCCTCTTGGCCTCGGCCACCAGATCCAGATACGCCATGGCCGGCTTTATCATTACTATGTCCGCGCCCTCGGATATGTCCGATTCCACCTCCATCATGGCCTCCCGGGGGTTGGTATACGGCATCTGGTACCCCCGGCGGTCGCCGAACTGCGGGAGGCAGTCGGCTACGTCGCGGAACGGCGAGTACATTGAGGAGTGGTGCTTGGCGGCGTGGGACATTATCGCCACGTCCGGGAATCCAGCCTCGTCCAAGGATGACCGTATGGCGGCAACCTGCCCGTCCATCATGGCCGACGGTGAGACCACGTCCACGCCCGCCCGGGCGTAGCTGGCGGCGATTTTGCCCAGAGACAGTATTGTGGAGTCGTTGTCCACCACGCCCCCCTTGACTATGCCGCAGTGTCCGGTGCTGGTGTACTGGCACATGCAGACGTCAGCCATTATTGCCATCTCCGGGGCGGCCCGTCTGGCATTCCGGATGGCGTTCTGTACAACGCCCTCCTCGTCGTACGAAGAGGAGCCGTCCACGTCCTTGGACTCGGGTATGCCGAACAGCATGACGGCGGGTATGCCCATCTGCCATATCCCGGAGATCTCCTCGGCCACCATCTCCGGCGGTATCCGCCGTATCCCCGACATGGAGCCCACCGTCTTGGGAACGTCCAGCCCCTCGCCCACGAAGACAGGGCACACCAAGTCGTCGACGGTCACGCGGGTCTCACGCACCAGCCTCCGCATGCCCTCGGACTTGCGCAGGCGGCGCAGGCGCCGTTCCGGAAACATACTACGCATACGGGTCGCCGGGTAAATATAGCCTCTCTGTACCCTTGGTACGAGGGCCCTATCCCTTCTGGATCAGGTGCTCCCGGAACTCGTTTGCCAGCCGCTGGCCGTTCCACAGATCCACCGGGCTCCCGCCCCTCAGTATGTCGTATGCCTGGTTTGTAAAGTCCGAGGTCGTAACCACCAAGGCCCGGGTGGCGCGGTGCGACACCATCGAGCCCAGCGTTTTATGAACGTCCGGCCCTCCCACGTTCCCCCTCCATTTCTTGACCTGTATGGCGATGGTCTCGCTGCTGTTGCTGGCCACCACGTCCACCCCCATGTCACCGGACCCCTGTGTGACCTCAGTCCTGTATCCCTTGCTGGTAAAGAGTCGGGCCACCAGTCTCTCGAAGCTGTACGGATCAAAGCGGTCAAATCCATTTGCTATGTCCTGCTCCGTTATCTCGTAGTACTGCGGCAAGTGCGGGCGGGGCTGCAGCGCGTGGGTGCGTGACTCCCTCATATTGCGGCGCAGCCTCTCCACTATGGCCTCATAGCGGCGCCGTACCGCCGAGTTGTCGCCGTAACCGCTGTCCGCATCCATCTCGAAGGCATATTTGAGTCCGGAGAGGCCCCCCTCCCTGTATGATATCACAATTCCCCGTATGCCCCTTGCGAGCCTCTTCTCCAGCTTTACCTCGGTCATGTCCGCATACGGTATCTCCAGAAGCCACCTCTCTCGGTCGGCGGATAATACCAGTACCTGATCCCGGGCCAGTGCCAGTATACCTTCTGTTCCCACCGTCTCCAGTTCCAGATCGTACTGCTCCAAGTTTATGGTACGGTCCGGCAGCACCTCCCTGTACCCAGATACAGTACTGTCAAAGGCGCGGTCCGGAGCATCCCGTGTGCTCAGCCGCATGTTGCGGTTCTCAGGACCCCGATCCGGCGCGGCCGACATGCTAAACGTCTTGGGCTTGTGACCCTCCAGCAGCACCTGCACCTCGTGCCGGCCGGTGAGGGCAGCCGCGTCGGTGAGCGGCTTTTCGAGCGTTACAGGGGTGCTCCCCGATACGGCGCCGTCCACCAGCACCACCGCGTCGGGCGGCGAGGTGTAGACCCGCATGCTGGACAGGCCCGCCATGCGCCGCCGTATCGCATACTCCCATATCTTGTACTCCTCGGAGACGGCGCGCGCCGAGTAGTCCTTGGGCAACCGGAACACTTCCTTTACTATGTCGGCCCTTTCTCGCTTGACCCTCCGGATCTCCGCCGGATCTGCCTGCAGGTCGTCCAACTCCTTGGACAGCGCCCTGGACTCGGCCTCCAGATCGCTTATCTTGGAGTTTAGTGACCGCTTTTTGTCCGGAGACCTTGCCCTTCTGAGCAGCTCCTTCTGCCTTTGGATCTCGGCCGCCGCCTCGTCCAGCACACCCTGCCGCCCGTCCACGTACTTGGCAAAGTTCGCCCCAATGTTGACCATCAGTTTTAGGACAAGAGATCTCTTCGTCATCCCCCGGGAACACGACGCTATCGTCTCCAGCGGTATGCGCTTTATCTCATCGAGCTCGTCGGGACTGTACAGCACCACGTTCTCGTGCGTCAGCACGAGCATCCCATCGGCGAACAGTGTCTTGCGGTCTATGGCAGCCCGGACGTCCGGCAGTTTGGCCGAATCCACGCCCGCCGGCTTCGGCCCGGCGGCTGGGTCCGGCGCCTCATGTGCCGGCGGCCCGGCATCCGGCGGTCCCTGCCCTCCGCGCTCGGCGGCCGTGCCGCACTCGGAACAGAACCCATGCCGTACGTTCAACGGGCTGCCGCAGCCGGTGCAAAACACCATCGCTTCTGGTCCGCTCTTTTTCTATAAAAAAATGCGGGCGCGGCCACTGCCGGCATAGTGCATACTGCCAGCCCCCGCGCCTGTGGATTTGGCGGTTCGGACCCAGACGTAGTCCGTACGGTCTTTTGATTTTTGGTATAAAAATTAATCCTGTACACCCTCTTTCCCATCCTCCGCTCAGGTTCCTCCCGCAATGCCGGGTACTGGGTAGGAAAAGTGCGTCTAGGATCTTAAACAGTACTTCGGATCATGGCAGGCATGGCACGCAAGAAGCGCCAGAAA
>JAGWAW010000114.1 GCA_021296165.1 Nitrosopumilaceae archaeon
GGGCTCGTAGCTCAGCTTGGCTGGAGCGTTCGACTGATAATCGAAAGGTCGTGAGTTCGAATCTCACCGGGCCCACTACAAAACTGTCCCTTTAATAGGTTCCAAGTGGGGGGTACACATGAAGTTGGCCAAGGACGAGATCGCCAGGTCCGGCAGCGCGCCGCCGCTGCGGCTGTTCGAGCAGGGCATACGGGCCGAGGCCACGCGCGCCAAGTACACCGCCACGCTCCGCCGCATCCTGTGCGACATACTGGAGGAGGTTCTCGAGGGGGACTTTGAGGCGCGCGCGGCGCAGTTCGTGGAGCGCGGCCGCGACGACCCCAAGTGGATGATGGACCTGCTGCTCAGCCTGTCGTGGAAGCTGCGCGGGCGCGCCGAGCTCCCCCGGGGACATGTGGAATACCTCAACCCGACGTCGTTCAAGACGTACTTCAAGCCGATACGCAAGCTGCTGGAGATGAACGACGTGACCGTAAACTGGCGGCGCGTGTACGCGACGTTCCCCGAGAGGGACAACGTGCTGGACACGAGGGGGTGGACTAGGCAGGAGATCGCCGTGATGCTCGGGCACACCCGCGACCCGATGGACAGGGCCCTGATACTGCTGCTGGCCAGCTCCGGCGTGCGGCTCGGCGGACTGGACCTGAACTGGGGGGATCTGACCCCCGTATATATGGAGGGCGGCAGCCTGACGGCCGACCCCGGCGGGGGCGGCGAGGTGGCGTGCGTCGCGGTCAGCGTGTATACGGGGTCTCCGGAGAGGTACACGGCGTTCGCGACACCTGAGGCGCACCGCGCCATCATACAGTATGGCAGGACGTGGGCGGAGGCGATGATGCGGCAGCCCGGGCCAAAGGACCCCATATTCCTGACGAACAAGACGGTGCCGCGCCGGGCGTCGGAGCAGGCCATGGCCAAGCGGGTGCACCGCATGGCCGCCAGGGCGGGGCTGCGCAACAAAGACAGCAAGAACGGGCCCCGGTTCGAGACGCAGCTGGTGCACGGGTTCCGCAAGTTCTTCAACAAGACCTGCAAGGAGACGCTGTCGGGCGACTCGCTGGCCTCGCTCATACGCACCGAATACATGATGGGGCACGTGGGGCTGGTGTCGCTGGACCAGAGCTACTTCAAGACGAGCATGCTGGAGATGGCCGCAGAGTATGTCAAGGTCGTGCCGAGCCTTACGATAGACGACTCCGAGCGGCTCCGGCGCTCCAACCGCGTCATGGCCGAGAACATACGGCGCACGGAGGACGCAAAGGACGCCAAGATAGGGCAGTTGGAGGGGCACATACAGCGCATGGAGGAGAAGATGGCAAAGATCGGCGACCGGGGCGGCAGCACGGCCGACGAGATACTCGATGCCCTGCTGAAGTCCCCAAAGTCCGGCGGCGTGCCCGGCGACGTGATGGAGGCGTTCACCGGCATGATGGAGCAGCTGGGGGCCGCGCAGGAGAATACCATACGCGAGATGAAGGACGAGTACGACGCCAAGATAAACAGGCTGGTGCGGACGATAGAGCAGATGGCCAAGGGGGGGAACGCCGGGCGCGGCCCGCCGGCCGGGTCCGGGGATGATGCGGCCGACGGGGGTGGGGACACTGAAGATCTGGACATGCGCGGCCCCGGGCCGCACGGCCGCGACCCGTTCTAGCTCCCGACCATTCCGCGGCGCCTTGGCGCCCGGGGCCGCAGATCCGGCAAACCCGCTTGGCGGCTTGAGATCTGGCGTTTGGCGGCCTGGGCCGCCACAGAATGGCCCGGGTGGAATGCGCGGGCGGCCACGCCCGTCCCGGATGCGGGCGGAGGCGCCGGCAGGCACGCTTTTAACGCAACATATGTGCGGAACCGTCATGCAGTTTGGCGCGGCACCATTGCTTGCGGTGTGTGCAGTGGCCGCGGTAGCCGCGCTTGCAGCCCAAGACGCGCACGGCACCACCACGATAGACGGAACGGAGGTGTCGTGGGACATCGCCGACTCCAAGGGACACACCTACGTGTGGAGCATGCCCGTGACCACCTACGAGGACAACATCGTGGAGAGCAGGTACCACGTCCGCGACAAGGTCAACCTGGACCTGGACGGCGAGACGCTCCGGGTGGTGAGCCTGGACGGGTTCGTCAAGGAGTCCTTCGTGAACGTGATTGACGGCATATACGACAACTCCCACGGCAACTCGGACTTTATCTGGGAGGTCTGGCATGTGGTGTCCCAGCTGACCGTATATGACGAGGACATACACGAGTACAGCGAGGGCCGCTACGCCTTGGAGACGCTGACCCGGGGCGGGGGCGACTGCGAGGACCTGGTGATACTGGTGGCTGACATGCTGATGTCGTCAAGCCATACGGACGGCTGGACCATACAATACGTGATGATGGACAGCGACAACCCCACGGACCCGCAGGGCATCGACCATGTCATATTGTATGTGAATGACGGCGAGTACGCGCACTACATCGAGGCGACGGGCCCCCCAAGCTGGGACTATTATCCCGAGGGGGTGACCGGCTGGTACCTTGACGTGGTGCTGTATATGGAGGACCTGGATTTCGTGGGGCAGGACCTGCGGTGGATGGACCTTGCCGGGCGCAATCTTGCGGGGGCCGTATTCACCGACGCCCGCCTGACCGGAGCAGACATGACCAACGCCGGCATGTCTTTTGCCGACCTGTCCGGGGCCGAGATGGTCGACGCCATTGTGTCCGCAGCCGACCTGTCCTATGCGGACCTGTCATTGGCCGACCTGACCTTTGCGGACCTGTCATTGGCCGACCTGACCGGAGCAGACCTGTCCTATGCCGACCTGACCTTTGCGAACCTGTACAAGACCGACCTGAGCAGTGCAGTCCTGACCGGGGCAATCCTGACCAGCGCCGACCTGTCCTATGCTGACCTGTCCTTCACCATCCTGCCTGACGCCGACCTGTCCTATGCCGACCTGACAGAGGCCAACCTGTCCGTGGCCGACATGTCGTTCGCCGACCTATCATACACTGACCTGTCCTACGCCGTCCTGTCCGATGCGGTCTTGCCATATGCCGACCTGACCTCGGCCGATTTGAGATGGGCAACCATGATCAATACCGACCTGTCCTACGCCGACCTGTCATATGCCAACCTGTCCGGGACCGTCCTGGTCTGGACTGATCTTACCGGCGCCGACCTGACCGGCGTTGACCTGTCCGAGACGGTTCTTTATGGGGTGACTGGTAGGTGATTTGGCTTGTCCCCCGACAGCCGGGGGCGTCGGGGGGCGTTTCCGGATCTGAGGATTCCGATCCGCAGAGAACCGGCATCTCCGTCCCTGTGGCCAGTTGTATCGCGCAATCAATTGGCCCAGACTGTGCGGCAACTTCGCGGGGCCGCGCCCCGGCCCGCCGCCCTCTCCTGAGAGTGGGGACCCGCTGCGCGCGCGGGTCAGGGCCGGACCGCTAGATCCCGATGGCCCCGCCCCGACAGTCGGGCCTAGTCCAAAGGTCCCGCGTCGGAGCGATCCCGCATACCTAGCAGGTGCGTCCGGAGCTCCCGCCGCATCTTGGGCCAGTCCCACAGCTCCACCTTGGTGCCGTCTCTGTTCTCCTCAAGCCGGCACCTGTCGGAGAACGCCGAGTCCGTTATGACTACCGCGCGCTCGACTCCGGCCTCCTCACACTCCCGCCTGAACCCGGCCACCATGCCCGCGTCCACCGGCGCGCCGGACGGCCGGGACACGCACATGACCGCCGTCCGGCTGCCCTCCTCGCCGGCCAGCATGCACTCCACGTCGGACCAGCCGTCGGGCCGCTCCTCCGGGTCGTTCCCGGCGCCCGCTAGATCCAGCGGCTCGCCCTTGGCCCTGAACAGGTTGGCGGCCACGCCGGCCAAGACGCGGCCCGCCCGCTCGGGCCTGCCGCCGCGCAGCCGCGCCAGCCGGTCGTCTAGGTCGTCCTCGCTTATTCTGTGCTCGCCGGCGTTGGCGGCGGTGCCGGCGGGCCCGGGCCTGTCGGCCGCCTCCCCGCCGCGCCTGCCGGGCCAGCCCGGCCACGACGGCCAGTCCGGGCGGCGCCAGTCCGCGACGGCGCGGCGCAGCCTCCTGGCGCCGCCCACAACCGGCCTGACCTCATCCCAGATGTCTATGCCGCCGTCGCCGGGCGCCGCCGCTCCGGCGTCCTCGGAGTACCTCCTGGCCAGCGCCCACCTAATCATGCGCACGCGCCTCCCAAAGCCGGCTGTTCTGCCGCCAGCCATAGCTGTGCACCACGGAGACAAGGATCAGCAAGTCCACCAGCGCGTGGTGCGCCGGCAGGAACGACAGCAGCCACGGCGCGGCGGCCACCAGGCACGCCTCGGCCGCCGCCTGCAGGCCAAAGCAGGACCGCAGGGTGTACCTCCGCGCCGCCAACCTCAGCAGCGGCGCCCGCTCGCACGCCGCGATCATTCGCCGCCCGAACTTGGCTGTCGAGCGGGCGTCCATAATGAACGCGGCGCCCGCCGCCACCGACGCCGCCAGGACCGCCGCCCACCACTCCGCACGGTGGCCCATCCCCTCCCAGACGGTCATCCACGCCCACGCCGCCAGCGCCACACACAGGGCCGCCGCAAAGACGCCGGACGCTAGCCGTTCGGTCGGGTGCGGAGTCTCCATACGTACAGTAGCGATCAGAACTATTTAACACCTTCACGCGGGAGGATGAATCCGCAGCCGGCAAGTCCGCCCCCGGCCGCAGGGCGGAGAGACGGCAGGGTGCGGCGGTGGAAGGCAGACAACGCACGTGCCGCTGGAATTTGGCCGGCGTGGCGGATCACGAAAGGCCGGCCGGGGGCACGATGGCCCCCCACAGATCCTACGTCGAGCATGGCCGGCCCTCATGATTTATCCTCATGCCAGACCTCAGTAGATGGAAATGTGTCCTTGGAGTATGCCAGGGCATGCTGATCAAACAGGACTTGTGTTGCTGCCCTGACCTTTGTGTCAGTCGGCATCGTGCACCGTTTTTTGTGCCGGTTCGCCACCCGCTCCCGGGCCGTCTGCGGACTGGAAACCGGGACCCGATACATGCGTAGTAGAGGCAAGTAGGATCCGGCAACTCATGATCTAAAATTATTGTAATACTGACCTTATATTCATCAAAGCA
>JAGWAW010000205.1:0-1414 GCA_021296165.1 Nitrosopumilaceae archaeon
AGCCGTCCTCGTCCTGGAACTGGTTGTAGCGCTCCTGAAGGCTGGGGCACAGGTCCGACTCGTCGTCTATGCCATCTAGGTCCTCGTCGTACCAAGGGACGAAGTTGGACGGGCACCCATCCAGCTCCTCCAAGTAGTCCTCCTGCAGATTGGGGCACTTGTCCTCCGAGTCATCCACCCCATCGTGGTCTATATCGGACTGGGCGTACGTGCTTCCCAAGGGTATTGTGGTCAGGGTGGCCACCAGCAAAAGGTAAAAACCCAAGCCACCCCGCCTGAACATCGAATTTGTGGCGTCTAATCCTGTTATTAAACCTGACTAACAGTCCTGATCGCTCATCGCACACGCACCCCAGATCGCCGCGGCGGACATGCGGAGATGTGATTAGCAATAAGGATTCTGCGCTCAAAATTCCCAAGATTTCACGCTCAAAATGCCAATTACTAATCATCTCTCGGGTGTGGCGGCCGCGCCAGCGAAGCGGCAGGGCCGCCCGGAGCGGCGCATACGCCTGCCCTGACGGGTGCAGGCCATGCCGCAGCGGTCTGGCGGCGGCCCCGCGCCGGAGTTCTGCCGAGTTGAATTAATCCCCCGGAGGGAGGCGGCTCTCCGCACGGTTTTGGACCCCGGCGGCCGGTTGGCGCCGTGCCCCGATTTATGCGGCAGAGTAGTCCGGCGGCCGCTGCCCGCCGCCGTACCACCTAGCAAAGGCCGCCAGGGCCTCCCCGCGGTGGGAGAGTCGGTCCTTGTCGATTTGGGCAAACGTTCCCCCGGCGCCGTCGGGTATGAAGACGGGGTCGTACCCCCACCCCGAGCCCCGTACGGCGTCGGCTATGCGGCCCCGGACCTCCCCCTTGAAGGCCGCGGTGCGGGAGCCGTCCGCATATGCCACCACCGCGCGGAAGGAGGCGGCCCGGTCCCCCCCGGCGTTGCCTATGGTGTCGAACACGTACGACGAGTACGGCCCCGGAAAGCCCTTCAGCGAGTCTATGAACAGCCCGTCGTCCTCCACCAGCACGGCGCCCCCCACCAAGCTGCGGGCCGAGGCGGCCTTGGCCAGGGCTATATCCTTCAGTGAGTGGGACTGCACCTCCGGCAGGCTGGCCTTGTGGTGGTATAGCTCCATCCCCATCCGCCCCAGTATGCGGCGGGCCTCCCCGAACTTGTGCTCGTTCGAGGAGACAAACCACATTTTAGACAACCCGCGCGTACCTCCCCCTGCTCTCTATCCGGGCGACCAGGCGCAGAACCTCTGCGTGGCGGGGCATAGTCTGGGCATACCCGTCTGTCAGCGCCTCCCAAGACTCCTCCAAGACTCTAGCGTGGGCGCTGCTCAGGATCTCCTTGATCAGCCTCATGTCCACTGCCCAGTCTTCGGGCTTTGTGGTGCGGCGCGACAGTCCCATGTCTATG
>JAGWAW010000205.1:1733-2052 GCA_021296165.1 Nitrosopumilaceae archaeon
GGGCGGCCGAACCACTCGGTGAGGTAGATGTCGGCCTCGGCGCCGCGCTTTACCAGCTCCAACGGCACGGGCGGGTACGCGGCGCTATAAAACGGAATGGAGTGTGGATCCCGTGATTCCCCGCCAGGCCCGGAACGGCCCCTGGTCTAGCGGGTCTGCTCCAGCACGTCGCCCAGCTTCATCTCGACCTGGGTTATGATGGGCGGGATGAACCCATCGGTGGCGTTCTGCTCTGGCCAGGTGATCTTGGTCACGGCGCCGTTCAGCGTCACCTTGACCGCATGCCTGCGGTACTCGACGGCGTCGTCCCGGACCGGAA
>JAGWAW010000205.1:2323-2729 GCA_021296165.1 Nitrosopumilaceae archaeon
GCGGCGACCACCACCGCCACCACTGCGGGCACCGCGCCCAACACTAGAATGATGGGCCTCACCATGCTGTACGTATGGGCACGCTCGAAATAAAGATTGGCGCCGCCGGAGGCTCCCGGTTGGGGCCTACGCGTGCGGCCGTACGCGTTCAGGCTCCGTGACGCCGGAACACGCCTAGGATGATCTCGCGGCACTGATCTGGCAGTTTTTACAGACATGCAGAGGCATGATCCGGCCGCATGGTATGCCAAACCATGCAGCCCATGCCAAATATTCCGAAAGCTGGCAGGCATAGTGTTGAGCCTAAACGTGTAGTGCGGACCCAAAAGGTTCCTCCCGCAAAGACGGGTGATTGATCCAAATGCCTCAAATCTGACCCCCAAAAGCCTATCCAGACAGGTGTATG
>JAGWAW010000115.1 GCA_021296165.1 Nitrosopumilaceae archaeon
TACTGGTAATCCGGCCCGGCTAGCGGTCATTGACTGAGCTTAATTATTGAACCATATCAACACGGTTTGCAAGAGAACTGTTGCGCGCATATGGTGCCCGGCCCCGCGCCGCCCATGTTGTGCTGCTGGAGCGGCTGGGAGGATAGGCTTGCTGCAGATGAGAGATGACACCATCAACAGACTTTGCAGCAGAATCCACTGGCTTAGATATTGGACAACCATATCAGCAAACCGTGGTGATCGTTACACAGGAAAAATAGCGCTCGGAAATTAAGATACCGTATATTGCAGCCCAGTATGGCATTGCCTAGACAAACCTGTTGGGACTAATCAGGCGGGAGGACTGGCGGTTCTGGAGCGTGCACGAGGGCCGCCGTGATTTTTGCCACATCTGGCAAGGTTGTGAGTATCCACGATATCGTGTCGGCAGAGCACATCACCACAATCCTCACCCGCGGACAGTAGGTGCCAAACGCCCGTACAAGTGGACTGGGTCGCAGGCCGCTTGTACGGCCGGCGCCTAGATGATCGTGCCGCTCGCCGGGCCAGTCTATGCTTCAAGCCGCACCGGCGCGAGTGTTTCTGAACGTGGACAGCCCGGAACGGCCTGGCCCCCGCCGCCCGCAGCGGCCGTGTGGTGGAATACGGGCGCATGGATGTCGGCATCTGCGCCCTGGACAGCACGTATGTGGAGTTCCCGCGCCATCCGGGTGGAATACGGGCGCATGGATGTCGGCATCTGCGCCATCGCGCCCTGGGTGGTTTCCGTACTCGACGCACCCGCATCCGGTGGCCCTATTTGGGGGACATCTCGTCGGACAGGCGGGTTATCTCCTCTATGATCCTCTGACGGAGGGCCGGGTCCGTCGTCGACCCCAGCTGCCTGGTGAGCCCCAGTACCCGCTGCTCCACACTGGGTTCCGGATCTGTCTGGGGGGCCTTCTCCGGCTCACTCCCGCACGAGGAGCACAGGGCGCGCCCGTCCTTCATGACCCGCACCCCGGAGCAGTAGGGGCACGGCTGCGCCAGCAGCGTGGCGCCCTGCAGCAGCATCTCGGCGGCGCGCCTGACGTTGTCCTCGGACATGACCACACTGGGGCGGCTCCGGCTAAAAAGCATACAGGGCGGCCCGGCGGCCGGACGGCGCCCTGCCCATGTCCGGCGGCCCCTCGTACGATATTTAACCACCATGTTGAGGCGTCGATACCGTGGCGGATCTGGACTATGATGTAATCATATGCGGATCGGGGCTGGCCGGCCTGCGCGCTGCCATAGAGGCAGCCGAGACCTCCAACTCCCTGCGCATAGGGGTGATCTCCAAGCTCCAGGTGATGCGCTCGCATTCTGTCTCGGCCGAGGGCGGCACGGCCGCCGTCATATTCCCCGACGAGGGTGACACCATAGAGTCGCACATCTACGACACCGTCAAGGGCAGCGACTTTCTGGCAGATCAGGACGTGGCCGAGCGCCTGTGCAACGAGATGCCCGCCGAGATATACCGGCTGGACCACTGGGGGATGCCGTGGTCCAGGCGGGAGGACGGCCGCATAGACCAGCGGGCCTTTGGGGGGTACAGCCACCCGCGGGCCACCTACGCCTCCGACAAGGTGGGATTCTTTGAGATGCAGACGCTGTACGACACCTGCCAAAAGTACGACAACATCGAGTACCTGAACGAGTGGTTTGCCACCTCCATACTGCACGACGGCCACCGGTTCCGGGGCATCACCGCCATCGAGCTCTCCTCGGGGGGCTTCAACACCATACGGGCCAAGTCTCTCATACTGGCCACCGGCGGGGCCGGGCGGCTCTACAGCTTCTCCACGTATGCACTGTCATCTACCCCCGACGGCCTGGACATGGCGTACCGGGCGGGCCTGGCCCTCAAGGACATGGAGTTCGTACAGTTCCACCCCACAGGAATAATGCCGTCGGGGATACTGATAACGGAGGGCGCCCGGGGCGAGGGCGGGTACCTGCTGAACAGCGAGGGGGAGAGGTTCATGAAAAAGTACGCCCCCGGCAAGATGGAGCTGGCGCCCCGGGACATAGTGTCGCGCTCCATGATGACGGAGATAAACGAGGGACGGGGCTTCATCAACGAGACGGGCGCCTCCTGCGTCAAGCTGGACCTGCGACACATCGGCGATGAGCGCATAAAGGAGAAGCTGGGGGGCATCCGGGAGATATCCATCAAGTTCTCGGGGGTGGATCCGGCCACCGATCTGCTGGACGTGCGGCCAGTCTGCCACTACATGATGGGCGGCATACACGCCGACATAGACGGGGCCACCGAGCTGGCCGGGGTATGGACCGCCGGCGAGGCGGCCTGCAACTCCACCCACGGCTCCAACCGCCTGGGGGCCAACTCCACCTCCGAGTGCATAGTATGGGGCAGGATAACCGGCCGCTTGGCCGCCGAGTATGCCCTGCGGAGCATCCCCTCTGAGCCGTTCCCGAGCAATCTGGTGGCGCTGGAAGAGAAGCGCATCTACGACGGCATATTCCGCGGGCGGGGGGACGTCAACCCGTACGAGGTCCGCCAAGAGCTCTCCGACACCATGAACGAGAAGGCCTATGTGTACAGGAACGGGCGCGACTTGGCCGACGGGCTGAGGCGCATCAGGGAACTGCGGGACTCGGCATGGAAGCACGTGGACGACTCAGCCCGGGAGTACAACACCAACTTTACCAACGTGATGGAGCTGGACTCGATGTTCCGGGCCGCCGAGGCCATACTGGTGGGGGCCATCAACCGCCAGGAGTCGCGGGGGGCGCACGCCCGCACCGACTACCCCCAGCGCGACGACGAGAACTTCCTACACCACACCCTGGCGTACTGGGGGCCCGGCGAGCCCATCATGAAATCCCATCCAGTAACAATTACAAGGTACACGCCGGTGGAGAGGAAGTACTAGATGGAACCTCGTGACGAGAACAGGGAGGGGTTGGGCGGAATGGCCAACCCGGGACGCTACGGCATTGAGAGGGTTGCCTACTGGCTCATGAGGCTGAGCGGGCTGGGCCTGCTGGCCTACTTTATCGGCCACATATACGAGACCAGCAGCATACTCCGCGGCGAGGTCGGCTGGGACGAACTGATGGAGCTGACCAGCACCACCGAGCTGCATATCATGCTGGTCATCGTGATAGGCATGTGTGTCTTCCATACGGTGAACGGCATCCGGGTCATGCTGGGCCACGGCGGGGTGGGCGTGGGGCGCCCCACGCGCCCGGACTACCCGTACACGCCGGCCTCCCAGAACGCCCGCCACAAGATAGCCATATACTCAGCCATAGTGCTGTCCGCCATAGCCATGGTGTACGGGTCCACGGTACTGTTTGGTGTGTGACATGAGAGAAAGCCACATCATGAAGATACACTACGGCACGGCCTTGGCCTCCGTGGGGCTGGTGGCCGTGCACATACTCATGCGGATGGCCGACGGGTACGCCGAGTCGCTGGAGTTCGCCAACGTGGTGGCCAACTACCAGTTCCTGCCGTACGCGGGCCTGCTGGAGATAATGCTGATACTGCTCTCGGTGCACGGCTTCAACGGCCTCCGGGTAATCCTGCTGGAGCTGCGGCAGGGTCCCTCCTACGAGAAGGCCGTCTCATATGGCTGCGTGGCGGCCATGATAGGTTTAATTGCATACGGGACGCGCACCATAGTAATGGTTAACGTGGGGATGATATGAGAGACACCATAACCCTCCGCGTAAGGCGCTCAGAAAGCGGCGACTTTGACGAGTTTAAGGTGCCGGTCCAGAAGTGGACCACCGTCTTGGAGTGCATCCTGCACGCCAAGCAGTACATGGACCACTCCATAGCGGTGCGGTACTCCTGCCGTCAGGCCACCTGCGGCAGCTGCGGCATGCGCATCAACGGGAGGCCGGCGCTGGCATGCTTTACAAAGGTGTCCGAGCTGGACTCGGACACCATTACGGTCGAGCCGATGAGCAACTTTCCCATAATACGCGACTTGGCGGTGGGGTTCGACCGGCTCTTTGAGAACCACCACCGCGTGCGTCCATATCTGGAGCCCGGAGATGCCGACGCCGGCCGGGAACACCTCCAAAGCCCCGCCGAGCTGGACCGGTACATACAGTTCGCCAACTGTATCAAGTGCGGCCTCTGCAACTCGGCCTGCCCCACCATGGCCACCGATACCACCTTCATGGGGCCGCAGGCCTTGGCCCAGGCGTACCGGTATGTGGCCGATAGCCGGGACGCCGGAAAGGACAAGCGCCTGAACATAATAGACGACTCCCACGGGATATGGCGTTGCCACTTTGCCGGCTCCTGCAGCCAGGTCTGCCCCAAGGGCGTGGACCCGGCCATGGGGATACAGCTGCTCCGCGGATACATGCTGGGCTTTCGCGGCTGACCAAGCTGGCGGGGCGGCGCCAACAGGATGTGGCTTGAGCGTGAATGATACGATACCCGCTAGGACTTTTTGGGCTTGGGGCTGCTGTTCACCTGATTGTTTATCTGCTCCGCCATGAAGTGGTTTGAGACGTTCACCTTGACGTCGTCCACCCCGTCGATCATCAGCAGGTTGTCGTGTATGTCCTGGCATATCTTGAACCCGAAGACCGCCGGACAGAAGGGGCTGGTCAGGTGCAGGTCGACCTTCACGTCGCCCTCGCCTATGTCCACCTCGTCTATCAGCTCCAGATCCGTGATGGAGGTGTCTATCTCCGGGTCCTTTATCTTGGAGAGCTCGTCGAATATGCGCACCCGCAGCTTCTTGATGTCTTGGGACATGTGCTGTGTCGTGTCGGCCCACCATATTTATAGTAATTTGCGGCGGCGGCTCCAAGGCTGCTTGATCCGCCCGCACCGCCAAAAGATACCCGGGGCAGTCTGGGCCACGTTTCCACCACATATGAGCCTGTACCAATGATATACACGAGCCATGGCGGGGGCCCGGCGCCGTCAGTATTTCGTCCACTTAACGCTCATATTCCTAATCGTGGGGGTAGTTTCGGTCCTTAACCACGTGGTTAAACCGGAAGGGATCTATAACCCCACA
>JAGWAW010000116.1 GCA_021296165.1 Nitrosopumilaceae archaeon
AATGGCGTTTGAGCGCAAGATGCCCCCTCCGGGATCTGACGCAGCCGACGAATAGGGTGTCCGAATCGGCGGGAAGTCTGCCGTCAGGGGAATCCTGCGCACCACAGACGCACAGTCTGCCAAGTCAGGTGATTATCCCAGTCTGGGACGCCGCCGGATGCCGGCTTGGATCCATATGACGTGCAGCGGCCACTCTTCCGCACTGTTTCCTATGCGGCCTTTCGGTAACATCATATTGTATCGCCAGGAGATATGCCCATGGCGCTTGGGATGAACAACTTTTTGGATTCCACAGGGTCCAAGGAGTTGGCTACCTGCGAGGCCAGCACCCCGCCGACGCCGCCGTCTCCGATGTCGTGCCGTATGATCGCGTCCATATCCAGGCGGTAGATCCACCGCGACGAGGCGTGCAGCATCATGGACATCGTGTGTATGTCGCCGTCCCTGGGATTGGCCGGGGGCCTGCCTATGTCCGCATACCGGGGCGCGCCCACATCACACCCCTCCCCGAAGACATCCATCAGCGGCCTGCCGCCGTCTAGGCGCAGCCCAATGGTATTTGAGAGTCCGCAGACCGCCACACCGCGGCGGCGCGCCGCCCCCATCACTGACCGCGCCAGGCCGCGGGCCGCCCGGCCCCACATATACAGCGAGCCGTCCATCACCACGCAGTCGCCCCGGCCCGGGAGCCCGGCCACCTCCCCGGCCATCTTCCACTCCCCCATCGACCGCGACAGGGGGAGCAGCCTGTGCCCGCCGTCCCCGTCGGGGCCGGTCGCTGGGACGGCCCCGGCCTCCCTGTCCAGGGCCGCGGCGTCGGGCAATATGTCGGTCCGGTCCCCGTACGGGTACAGCGTGAACCGGAAGCGCGTGCCAGACCGGGCATCAGCGAGAGGAGATGCGCCGGCCAGGCGGCCTGGCGTCATTCAACTCCGGCAGCAGCTTGTCTGCCTCGACATCCCCGGTCACCGATCTTGGACATCTTCTCCCCCATGTGCCGTACCTGTCCCTCCAACCGCTCTATCTTGGCATCCTTCTCGTCATCCATCCTCTATGTTGTCGGCCATGCGCTTGTTGGACTGCTTCAGCCGCTCGGAGTCGTCTATGTTAAGGTCCGGCACGATGTTCACGTACTCGGCGGCCAGCTCCAGGACGTCCGTCTTGAAGTAGTTCTGGTCCAGCGGCATCGTCCCCTGGTGCCCCATCATGTACTCCTTTTTTCTGAGGGGGGCCAGCGGCGAATCGTGGGAGAGCGCCTCCTTGCCCACCTTGTTGAAGAACCGCCCGAAGCCGTTCATCAGGGGTACCTTGTGCCTCCTCACCCGCCCGCCTTCCGGATCGTGCAGCCTGGCCAGCGTCACCATCCGCCTGATCCGCTTCTCGAGCAACTTCTCGGACGCCCGCACCGGCGCCCCCTTGCTTCTTATGAATATGGGATCTGCCGGACCCGCCTCGCGCCCCCTCAGCTCCCTCCAGATGTCGTGGCCATACTCCTGGAGGGCGCGGTGCGCCTCCGGCGTGATGAACGTCGTATAGCACTCCGACGATCCCCGGTACACGCGCAGCGCGGCGCACGCTATCTTGTGGTCCCCCGGCCCGGGGTCCGGCACCAAGCGGCCGTCTATCAGGTATACCGGCGTCACGTCCCCCCACGCAAGATCCAGGCTGCCGGCCCTCACGCCGGAGCTGGCCAGCACCAGCACCCGGTCCATGAGATCGCGCGCGTGGCGCAGCATCTTGACTATCTTCCCCTTGCTCCACCCCCGCGATTCGGTCACGTTGTCCAGCTCAGGGTACGTTGCGTAGACGCGCTTCCAGGGTATCGTGACATCGCACATGTCGAAGAGCTTCTTGAGCGGCTTGAAGTAGTTGGGAATGGATGTGTGATTGAGATAGCCGGCATCGTCCTTCGGCAGCTCGGTCATGGCGCGCAGCTTCTCGGACAGGTTCAGCCGCAGCCTGAGTGTCCAGTACGGGCGCTCTTTGCAGTGCCTGACCAAGTACCCAGCCGCCCCTCAAAGTCGCCCTTCAGTACGTCCTCCATTATCTCGCATACTGTATTCCTGAGCGTCCGGGTGTACTTTTCGCGGGTCTTCTCGGCGCGTATGCTCTGCCGGACAGGTCTAGGTGTGACTTTTCGTCCATCGTGAATACTCGTCCACCATCACTTTCACGTTTAAGGGTGCTTGTGGAACCAAGAAAAGTACCTAGATTGTAGTGGACCGGGTGGGATTCGGACCCACGACCTTTGCGGGATTGCTCCTTACGCAGTGTGAGTGCGTCATCCAAACCAGGCTAGACGACCGGTCCGTACCTCCTTCGTATGGGGGACTTTTTGACTCTTTGGATTTGGGGGCAGACGCAGCAGCATGTAGCGACCGCAGTTCATACCGCATGGCCTGGGGCCTGTCGATGCGGTACAGTCTATGGTCTGCTGCGAACGTGCGCCGCATGCACCCCCTGTGCCCTCTCATGTCGTATGCATGGGAGGTGGCGACGCGACACCTGGGGTGTGCTTGGGAATGCGCTCCCCGGGAACAGTACTATGCTGCTACTTTTTGGCCCCCAGGTTGCGGTTCTTGAGGCGGAGGTAGCCGTTACGGCACTTGCGGCAGCGTGTGGCCAGTATGTCGTTCCGGCAGCCGCAGTTGAAGCATATCTTCATGTGCAGGCGGGCCTGAATGGCTATGCGCTTCTTCTCGGGGTCGGTGACCGGCATTGACCGCCTTTCCCCTCCACTCTAATTTAAAGGGATTTTTTCATCTTGCCGGCCAGCAGCACCGGCACCTCGGCGGGCCGGGTGGCGACGGGTATGTTGGCCTTGGCAAACATGCCCACCTTGGACTCGGCCGACCCGTACGTTCCCATTACTATGGCCCCGGCGTGGCCCATCCTCTTCTCCTTGGGGGCGGCCCTGCCCGCTATGTACGCGACGGCCGGCCTTGAGAATCCCGTATCCATAATGCGCCGGGCCAGCATCTCCTCGGCGTCTCCGCCTATCTCGCCCACTATGACCAGCCCCTCCAGCCCCGGCGTGTCCTTTACCATCTCAAATGCATCCACCAGCCTGGTGCCGTTGATAGGATCCCCGCCTATGCCTATGGTGATGCACTGCCCAAAGCCCGCCGAGGTGAGGGCGTCGGATATCTCGTACAGCAGTGTCCCGCTCTTGGATATCACGGCGATGTTCCCCGCCTTGAAGGGCATGGGGGGCATTATCCCTATCTTGGTGACCTGAGGGATTATCACCCCGGGGGTGTTGGGGCCTATCACGACGGCTCCCTTGCTCTCGGCCAGCCGTATCACCTCCATGGTGTCCCGAACCGGGACGTGCTCGGGTATGGCCACCAGCAGCTTTATTCCGGCGTTCAGGGCGTCGATGGCAGCCCCTTTGAAGAACTTGGCCGGGACGAAGACCGCAGATATGGCGGCGCCGGTGGCCTCAACGGCCTCCTGCATCGTATCATACACTGGTATGCCCTCGAATGTCTGGCCGCCCTTGTTGGGGGTGACCCCGGCGACTATGTTGGTGCCGTACGACACCATGTTGCGGGTGTGCAGCGAACCGTAGGCGCCGGTCATCCCCTGCACTATGACTCCCTTGTTGTTGTAGTCGGGGTCGCCCTCGCTCCCCCTGAGTATCTCCAATATACCGGTCATCGCCCATCCCCCGTAACCGCCGCGCCTATGGCCTCCTCCACCGTATTGAAGAGCCGGGTGCGGGAGTCGGCCAGCATGATCCTGGCCTGGTCTGACTCGGCCCCCTTCAGCCGGGCGAAGACCGGGACGTCTATTATCCCGTCCTCGTACGCCTTGAGGAACGCCGAGGCCACCGTGGTGGTCTTTACTATGCCGCCGTACAGGTTTACCAGTATGCCGGTGACGCCGCGCATCCTGCTTATCAGCGAGAGTGCCTCGTACACGGACTCGGTGGTGGCTCCGCCCCCCACGTCCAGGAAGCAGGCCGGCTTGCCGCCGCTGTCCGAGAGCATGTCCAGGGTGGACATCACCAGGCCGGCCCCGTTGCCCACCACCGCCGTATTGCCGTCCAGCTCCACCAGCGAGAAGCCGCTCCTCTCTGCACGCTCCTCGATCTCGGACTCCTCGCGGTACTTGGACATCTCCGGGTGCCGGAAGTTGGCGTTGTCGTCGGTTATGACCTTGCCGTCCAAGGCGACCAAGGTGCCGTCGCGTAGTATGGCCAGCGGGTTTATCTCGGCCAGCTCCACCTCCTTCTCGACCGCCAGCCTGGATAGTCTTGCCAGCATGTCGGCGAACTGCTCGGCGGCCGATTCCCGGAGGCCCAGCTCGGCAGCCACCTCGGCAGCCACCTCGGCGGGGACGTTCCCCAGGCCCACCTCACGTATGGTCTGGCTCTTCACCGACTCGATCTCAACGCCGCCCTCCGACGACGCTATAACAGTATAACATCGCTTTGAGCGGTTCAGGAAGAGCGACAGGTACAGCTCCTTTCGTATCTCGGCGGTCTTCTCCAGCAGGATGGCCCGGGCCCGCTCCCCCTTTATGGCCATATTGAGTATCTGCGGGTACTTTATCTCCAATTCGTCGGCGTTGGAGCATTTTTGGATGCCGCCGGCCTTTCCCCGGCCGCCCACGGGGGCTTGGAACTTTATCATGAACGGGTATCCTAGGGTCTGGGCGTCGCGCCGGGCGTCCTCTATGGTGTCCGATGCCCTGCCGGGGGGAACGGCAATCCCGTACTCCCTGAATATCTCCTTTGCTTGGAATTCCAGCAGCCTCATCAGGGGTGGGGCTGCATTGTGTTATTTATTAACCATGAGGAGAGGGATCGCCTCGCCCTTCCGCATAGTGGCGGACAATTCGATCCGATCACCCGGCCCACACCAGCCGGGGTGCAGTGCCGCCTGAGGCCGGTCTGAAT
>JAGWAW010000117.1:0-6587 GCA_021296165.1 Nitrosopumilaceae archaeon
CGGGTCTAGGGGGATTCGAACCCCCGACAGCCGGATTAAGAGTCCGGTGCTCTACCTGGCTGAGCCATAGACCCGCTGGCACCCCGGGTCTAGTTGTTATTAACCTTGGGAATGCGGGATTGGGCGGCCGGGCATTCTGCCGTGTATGGGCGTGGTCCGGAGCCGTCCATAACCTGCCGTGACCTACCGGAAGTTTCCGGCCCGCCGTCGCCCCCCGCTGATCCCTCCACGACTGGCCCCGGTGTACCTTGCCGGGGTGATGGCTGCCATGTGATCGGGCGCCCGCCCTGGCCGTCTCGCAGCGACGACCGAGAAGTTCGTGGGGGATGCGACCCGGCCAGCCCATCACAAAACCTCCCAACGCAGCGGTTCGCCTCCAACCCGGATTCTGGCGCTTGACCTGATCCCGCCGGCCGGCCTAGGCGTGTGGATATCATCCAGATGAAGTACCACTTCCCAACCACCTCCAGGTTCTACCGGGGGATGCCATCCCCCATCAACTCCCAGTTGCCGTCGACCGCCCGGGCAGATCAGTAGTTAATAATAAATAAAGAAAAATTATTAGCAAACTCTATGAAAGCGGTGACTCTAGCGGCAAACCCGGCCGTCGCAGTTGCACGGCCGCACTTCCGGCATGATGGACGGAGTCTGGCGGCGCGGCGGGATACTTGCGTGAGCGCCGACGCGATACTCAGATACGAACTGCATCTTGAGTCAGGCGACTGGGCGCAATATCTCAGGGCACCAAAACTTGTAGAGACAGCATTGTCGGGGGTGGACGTCGTTCCGGCGATGCCTGAAGGCAGCCTGAAGAAGGCGATATTGTCCACCGCTTCGTTGGCCAGAAAATGGAAACGTGGCGACATGTCCGCCGCCGCCCAACTGGCCGGAATCTATTCACGCGACGATACGGCCTGCCTGATACGGCGCATGTACGAATCCACGTCGGTACCGAGACAGAAAAACGTAAAGCCGAAACGCATAGATGCCGCGTTGCCGCGGCCGGCGGCCATAGACAGGCGCGCAGTCAAGCGCCTGCTGAATGCAGCAGAATCAAAGAGGGACAGCTTCATGCCGTACTGCGCGCCGCACGGCCTCGCCCGCGATACAGTAAGGCGTCTGGCCGCCGCGGTGGGTGTTGACGCGATAATGCTGACGAAACGGGGAAGAAACTTCAACTCGCTGTACGAACTGTCGGCGGAATGGCCGGTCGTGGTGTTTGGACCCACCGCCTCACTCACTTCAATCTACCACGAGCTCGTGCACCATGTGGTGTATGCGGAGGACGGCAAGATGAGACGCACCAACAGCGTCATGAGGCGCGCCGAGGTTGTTGCGGAGTGCGCCGGCGCCGTGGCAGCGGGCATGCTGCACGGCCTGCCGGACCGGGAAACACAGGCCGCCGCCGAATACGTCAAGCGCCACATGGACGGGCCCGCCGCCGAATACGTGGACGAGATATGTCTGCGCGCAGGAGTGGTGGTGGCGGCCGCACGCCCCGTGCTCTCAAACGGGCGGCAGTCCGGCCGGTGCGTAGAGTCTGCGGAGTTTGGAGCCAGCAGCAATGCGGCGCACCCGGGCCGGCCGCACCCCCGCCAGGTCCGCGGGGCACACAATACCTTGCTTTAGACCGCACACAGGCGAGGTTCTCTTGAATCTCGGTTGGTGCCGTTTTCCCGCGGGCTTTGCCCAGTCCCAGTTCGCATGGACCACAAGCGACTGGGCGGTTAGGAGGGGCGTGGGTCTTGGTCCGCCCATCCAAAACCTCCAACGCGGCGGTTCGCCTCCAACCCGGCTTTTGGCGCTTGACCTGATCCTGCCGGCTGACCCAGGCGTGGATATCATCCGAGTGAGATGCCCTTCCCAACCGCCCCCGAGATATCCCGTAGGATGCCATCCCCCATCAACTTCTCGACCGCTCGTTGCGGGAATGTTTTTAACCACTCCGGGTCCACTGCACTCAATGAACGAGGCGTATGTCCTTCTCAATGTGTCGTACAAGAGCCAGCGGGACATAGTAGAAAAGGCCATGCAGATTTCGGTCGTCAAGGCGGTCAAGACGGTATATGGCATATGCGACGTCTTGGTGGTACTCGAGTCAGACGACATGCAAAAGATCAAGGACGCTATAGACAACGACCTCCATGGAATGGACGGCATCACAAACCTGACCTCCCTGATCGCGGTAGACTGATACTGTATGGCGCAAAAGTATGAAATAGTGATAGTGGGGGCGGGGCCGGCGGGACTCTCGGCGGGCATGTATGTGGCCAGGCAGAGGGTCTCGTGCCTGGTCATATCCAAGGACTTGGGCGGCCAGATGAACCTGATACCCAAGCTGGAAAACTACCCCGGGACCATAATGTCCAGCGGGCCCCTGCTGGCAAGGACTCTGGAAAACCAGTACCTCTCGTTCGGTGGCGATCTAGTCTATGATACGGTGGAACGCGTCGAGGAAGGGGACGGGGAGCTGCTGGTCAAGACCGCCAGATCCGGGTACTCGGCCAAGGCGCTGGTGGTGGCAGCCGGCAAGGTCCCCAACAGCCTGGGGCTGGATAACGAGTCGGTATACCAGAACAAGGGCGTGCACTACTGCACCAAATGCGATGCCCCGTTCTATCAGGGTAGGACGACCGCGTCGGTCGGCGTCGGCGCCTACCTGCTCGAGTCGGGTATACTCCTGTCCAGGATGGCGAGCCGCGTCTATGTCATATTCAAGGGGGGAAGGCTCGGTGGGGACCCGGACCTGATAAAGTCCCTGCAGGGCAAGGAGAACGTGGAGCTCGTCCCCAACTCCAGCATAAAGACCATCTCCGGCAACGGGACACTGCAACAGATCACTATATCCGACAGGGCGGGGGAGGAGACTACCATACATGTGGACGGCCTCTTCATAGAGATGGGCTCCAAGATCAACTTGGGGTTCGTCAAGCACCTGGTCGAGCTGAACCCCAAGGGAGAGATCAAGATCTCCAACGGCGGAAGGACCTCGCACCCGGCGATATTCGCGGCGGGCGACGCGACGGACATCCCCTACAAGCAGATCGTGGCGGCGTGCGGCGACGGCGCGGCCGCCGGACTCTCCGCCTTCAACTACGTGGAGAAGCTGAAGGGCAGGCCCGGTGTGCGCGCCGACTGGAAGAAGCAGATCGGCGATACGGTCTTCCACTACTAGGGCGCGGCGACCCGGGACTCATCATTCCAACGAATTGTGCCTTGTGTCCGGGGACGCGCGATGCCGTTTGGCGCCACCCCTTCATCCGATATGTGTCTTGTAGTATGGCACAGCTCCGTACCACCTGTTCTCCCCCGTCAGGCCAAACCCGGCGTGGACGGCAGGATCAGGAATCCTGGGCCGTCAGGGCGATTATCCACAGCGTGCTGCCGTCAGCATCGGCCACCGCGGCATACGTGGTGCCGTCCGCGACGAATATCTCCGCGTCCCCAGGATTGCTCCCCGCATCCAGTACGCCTTGGCCATCGCGGGTGGAATGCACCGTCACCGGATCGTCCGGGTTCGTGACGTCCACTATGTGCATTGCCCCGCCGGGACCGGAACCGTTGTCCAGAACCAGGGCGTACGTCCGGCCCGACGCGCCAAATACCTCCGCGTCTGTGGGGGTGTCCAGCGCGCCGAATCCTCCCTGGCCTCCCAATATGGTGGACGCGTACGTGGCATCCTGGGGTCTTGCAAGATCTATGATCTGTATGGTTCCCAGAGGGTCAAATCCGTTGTAGCCTGTCACCAGGGCGTATGGGCGTCCATACGCGTAGAATGTCTCTATGTCCAGGGGATTGCTGAACCCGTAAAAGAACCTCTGCTCGATCTCGGCCGTATCCAAGAACTCCGGCGCCCCGGCATCGGTGATGTCCACTATCTGTACCCTGTGCCCGTAGTGATCGGGCGTGATGGCATAGGTGTTTCCGGACACGGAGAATATCCCCGTGCCCACCGGATTGCCGTGACGGGGGTAGTTCTCCGGGGATCTTGCGCCGGATATTGTCGAGGCGGCGGCCGGCTCTGTCACGTTGATTATGTGGGCCGAGTTGCCCGACATCAGAAAGGCGTACGTCTTGTCGGACAGGGTAAAGATCTCCATGCTGCCGGATCCGTCCCATACCTCAGTCACCGGCGCGGGCGCCCGGGGGTCGGTGACGTCCAGCACCTGTATGGCTCCATACTTTCCACTGGCCACCAGGGCGTATGCCCTCTCGTGCACCACAAACGTCTCTATGTCCAACGGGCTGCTCAGGGCGTAAAAGTCGCCGGGGCCGCCAGGTATGTCCCCCACGTGCTCGGGAGTGGCCGGTTCGGTGATGTTCACCGCCCGGATGGCATTGCCGGCGGCATCGGCCACCAGCGCGTATATGCTGCCGGATGAGGCAAAGACCTCCACGTCCACGGCGGCGATCTCCGGCACCAGCCATGATCCCGTCCCGCTCCGCATATCTCCCACATGCTCGGGAGTGGCCGGCTCGGTGACATCGATTACCTGAATGACGTTGTCCGCATAGTTGGCCACCAGCGCGTATATGCTGCCGGACGAGGCAAAGACCTCCATGTCCAATGCGTAGGGGAGTCCGTTCCCCTCATACGGCATGCTGGCCACCGGCACCAGAACACTAGGCTCGGTCACGTCTATTATCTGAAGGCCCTCGGAACCATGCGTCAGGGCGTACGTGCGGCCCGACACGTCAAACACCTCGACCTTCCCGGGGTCGCCCCGCCCGTACCCCCCACTCATGCCGGCCACCGGCACCAGAACACTAGGCTCGGTCACGTCTATAATCTGAAGGCCCTCGGAACCATACGTCAGGGCGTACGTGCGGCCCGATGCGGCGAATATCTCCGCATCGACGAGGGCCCAGGAGTGCTGTCTGTTCCGTATGTCGGCCGCCGGCATGGGCGCATCCGGGCTGGTCAGATCTATAACCTGCATGGTGCCCCCGATAAAACTGAACACCAAGGCGTACGTGCGGCCCGACGCGTCAAACACCTCCACGTCCGCGGGCTCGTCCAGGGCGTAAAACCCATCTAGGCTGTCCTGCATGCTGGACACCAGTATGGGCGCATCCGGGCTGGTTACGTCTATCACCTGAACCCGCTCGTCGCCCTGGCTGGCCAGAAGCGCGTATACGCTGCCCGATACGGCGGTGAACGTCTCCACGTCCGAAATCTGACCCCAAGAGTAGGACAGCTCCCGGACTCCCTGGTATGCCGCCAGTCTCTCGTCCACCTGCTCCTGGGGCAGGTGGCGCAGCGCGTATATGTTGTCATGGCCGTTCCGTATACTGGCAATCACCGTGGGGGCGTCGGGGATCGTGACGTTTATGATCTGGAGGGTATCATAGACTGCCACCAAGGCGTACGTGTGGTTCGATACGGAAAATATCCCTGCGCGCCCCGAACCGTCATGGTGCGGCGTGTCCTGATCAACGAATACGTCGGCCACGGGTGAGGGTGACTTGGGGTCGGTGACATCTACTATCTCGGTACCCAGCCAGCTGACCGACAGGAGGTATGTCCGGTCGGATACGGCGAACGTCTCCATGTCGTCGGGAAATCCAGCGAGGCTAAATGCGTCCTGTACTATGCGCAGGCTGGCCACGGGTGCGGGGGATATCGACTCGTGTGGCTGGGGGTCCTGTGCCAGGGCCGGCGAGATGACAATGGCGGCGGCCACCAAGACAGACAGCATACCAACCAATAGTTTTCCTGAATACGTGGGGGCGGCCATCATACGTGTCGATGAACCATTAGCGTGCCAGGCGGTCGCCGGTTTTGCGACGGATGCCTTCCTGCACAGGAACAGATCGCGGGGTATGGGGCATTTTAGAACGGGTAAAAGCCGGATGCTGCAGGGTCATGCCGCCGGGGCCCGGACCCTGTCGTACTCTTCCAGTATGGCGGTGAGCACCGTGGACACGGGCAGGTCGTTCATCCTCTTCTTCTCTTCGAGCAGCTTGCGGTATGCGTCCAGCGTTATGTACACCGGAATGGAGCCGTTGCCCTCCAAAAGGCCCCGGACGTTGTACAGGGCCGTCTCCATACCGCGCTCGGCGGACTTTGCGAACTTTGCCTTGTCCATGATGCTGCCCAGCGGACCGAAGGGCATCTCGTACTCCACGGTCATGGTGACACGGGTAAGCGAGGGGCCCAGAGACTCAAACTCGTTGGTTATCTGCCATCTCTTGAACGGGCCGTCTATCTGCTTTGCAGATATCTTCTCGTTGCGATCAAACTGGGTGGTCTCACAGTCCCACTCCAGCCGCTTTCCGTTGAAGTTGCCTATCACGCGGAAGGTGGTTCCCACACCCATGCCTTCCTTGATGTCCATGGGAACGACGGCCATCCCCACGCCCTCGCTCTTTATCTGGTCGGAGACATGCTCGGGCCGGGCAAAGTAGGTAAAGACGTTCTCCACGGGAGTCTTTATCTCGATGGATTTTCTGACCGTAGTCAACGGCGGTGGGTCTAGGGGGTCTTGATTTAAAGCTTATGAAGTGCGTAGCCAGTTTCATAATTCGATGGCGTCCCTTATGGGCCCGTTGCCGCGGCCGGGCAGACCCGGCCCGCATCGCGCGCC
>JAGWAW010000117.1:6740-7121 GCA_021296165.1 Nitrosopumilaceae archaeon
CCGACATCCTGGGTGCGGTTGTAGGCGGCTATCTTGGTGGCGATCTCGATATAGGCGGTGTGCGGCAGGAGCGCCCTCATCAACTCCCCAAAGACGCGCTTGAACGCCGATATCACGATCTCCACCAGCCACCGCAGCCCGAACCCCACCCTTGTCCTCCACTCCTTTTGGTTGGCTTGGCGCTCGGATTTTGTCATGCGGCCCAGCTCACGGCTGGTGCAGCCGCCCCTTCCGCCCAGCCGCTCCAGGACGGCCTCGGAGCGGGCCCGGTCCTTGCCCCTGGAGTGGGTGCCCGAGTTTATGCGCATAGTGATGGCCATAAGGTTTGCAAAAACATGCGAAAACCGGAACGTTTAGATCCCACCCCATCCCCCAGACCCC
>JAGWAW010000118.1:0-2955 GCA_021296165.1 Nitrosopumilaceae archaeon
CTCGTGCCGTGCTTTGCCCGGCTGCCGTCTCTGGGCTTTTTTGGCTTGGCTGCTGCCACGGGGGCGCGGGGGAGATCCTTGGATCTAAATCTACCGGTTGGTCCCGTATCGGACGGTGGCAGAAACTGGCATATGCGGACGTACGAGTTGCCGGATCCTACTTGCCTCTACTATGCATTTGCGCGTCCACGCCACAGGATAATATGGGACCGCCGCACATAGCGCGCATGGAACCGGGAGACGCGGGCGGCGGGGAGCCCGGCACGGGGGGCAATGTGAAGCCCGGAGGGGGGCAGCCCGCGCCGGAAGGGGCCGGCCCAGAGCACGCCGCCGCGGCCCTGGAGGTGGCCGGGCGGGGGGACCTCCGCGGGGCCCTGAAACTGCTGAACGGGGCGCGGGACCGGGGCGAGATGGCCCGTAGGGATGCCATAATCGCCAAGGCACGGGCCTGCGAGCGCGCCGGGGACCTGGAGAGGGCGCGGCGGTACATCTACAGGCTGGTCGACTCCGACCCGCCCGGCCGCATCCCGTTCTCGCTCCTCGCCGAGATACTGTACCGGTTGGGGCGCACCGAGGAGCTGGAGGAGTGGTGCGGCGTCTGGGAGAACTACGACTACAAGCAGCAGTACCTGTTCCTGAACCGGGCGCGGCTCATGCATATGAAGGGGAACGCGGCGGGGGCCCGTACCCACGTGGGCGCCATACTGGAGCTTGAGGGGGCGTTCCCAGAGGCCATCGAGCTGCGGGGTGACATGCTGGCCGACGCGGGGGACCGGCGGGGGGCCGTCATACAGTACAGCAAGGCGCTGGGGCTCGACCATACCATGGTATACGTCCACGTAAAGATGGCCGCGGCGCTCATGGAGATGGACAGGTACGGCGACGCGGCCTTGGTATGTCGGCGCGGCCTGAAGGCGAGGCCGCGCAACAGGAGGCTGCGGGATCTACTGAGGGTCGCGCGCAACACCCCGGCCGACTGACCGGCGGGCGCGGCAGACCCATTCATATTTGACCACTCCGGATCCCGCCCGTGGCGGGCGCGCAGACCTCCAAGGGGTACAGGGTGGACGAGTTCGACATGGAGAACCCCAACCAGCGGATGCACGACTTTTTGGACATGCTGGAGCGGGAGGCCGAGGCCGGGCGCGGGGACGACATGGTGAGGATGCTGCGCGAGAAGGGCGGGAACGACTTGGCCGGCCTGGCTGCGGTGTTCATGCGGGAACGGGGGAAGGACACATTCATGGAGATCAGCGTCGCCGCCAGCGATGCCATCGACGCCGGAGACTTGGCCGGGGCGCTGGCCGCCGTAGACCGGAAGCGGGCCGACGGCACCCTGACCGCCGGACAGGCCCTGTACATCAGGGAGATCTCCTATGTGCGCGCCGGCAACTTGGAGGCGGCGCTGGAGGCGCACGAGGAAGGAGTGAACGCGGAGCCGGGGGGCGTGGAAGGGTACGCGTTCAAGGCCGACATGCTGTACCGCCTAGGGCGTACCGAGGAGCTGGAGGAGTGGTGCCGCGCGTGGGAAGGGTCCGACTACAGCCGGACAGGCCTCTACCTGAACAGGGCGCGGCTCATGTATGTGGGGGGTGACGCGGACGGGGCGCGGAGGCGCATCAGCGCCATGCTGACGCTGGACAAGTTCATCCCGGGGGCCCACGAGCTGCAGGGCGCCATGCTGGCCGACGCGGGGGACTGGAGGGGCGCCATACTGCGGTACAACAGGGCGCTGCATCTGGACTACAACATCGTACATCTCCACATAAAGAAGGCCGAGGCGCTCATGGGGATGGGGCGGCCCGACTCGGCCGCTTTGGCGTGCAGGCGCGGCCTGGAGATAAGGCCCGCCAATGCCAGGCTGCGAGATATTCTGGGGGAGGCCGGCGGGCTGGACGGATAGCCCGGTGCGAGCGGTCCGGCGCCGGCGTGGCCGGAGGCGGCGCCTCGCCGGTACGAAGGGCGCAGCATACGCGGCGCTCCGGTGCCTGCGGCGCCGCAGAGTGGCAAACCTGGAACCGGCCCCCGGGCATGTCAACGGGGATCCCGGTTTGGATATATTTAGATCAGTATCAGTCGACGGCCCCTGGCATAAAGGCGGCCGGCGTGCACGCGCACAGCCCCCCGGAAGCCATCGTGATTGGCACGGGCTAAACACAGCCCCGCACCGCACCGGCATGGCGACGCTCCAACCCCGGTGCGGAATGACCCGGATGCCGCCGACGTCTGGACGGCGCCCGGGGCACCTGCGCGCGGCCGACAGGCAAGGGGCGCAGTAATTGTATGAGGTCAGGTCTCCCCGTTTTGCCACCGCCAGTTTAATATTGGGACGCGGGGGGTTTGCCCCATTGGCGTTTGAGAGGGGCAGCCTCGTACTGGTGGGGTACACCGCGAAGCTGGACGACGGTACCGTGATAGAGGTCGCCAACCACGACGGCTACGTCCCCGACGAGGTACACAACTTCAGCTCCGGGCCCAAGCTGGTGTCGGTGGGGGATCCGTCGTATCCGGTTCTGAGGGGCTTTGACCGGGCGCTGGCCGACGCGGAGCTGGACGCGCCCCAGACGGTGACCGTGCAGCCCGCCGACGCGTACGGGGAGCGGCGGCGCGACAAGGTCAAGATGATAACCGCCAGAAAGCTGGGCAAGGATGCCGACAGGTACACCGTGGGCGATATGGTGGAGGTGGACAACAACACGGGCGTGATACTCTCCATGGGATCCGGGAGGGTCCGGGTGGACTTCAACCACATATTCGCGGGCAAATCCATCACGTACGAGTTTACGGTGCTGAAGCAGCTGGAGTCGGACACCGACAAGATAGAGGCCCTGCTGGCGCAGTCGGGCATGCTGGAGGACTATGACCCCCTCGAACCGGACGGGGATCTGGACGATCTGGACACGTCGACGCTAGGAGGCGGCGAGGGCTCCACGGACGAGGACCTGGATGCCGCCC
>JAGWAW010000118.1:3105-7783 GCA_021296165.1 Nitrosopumilaceae archaeon
CTAGGAGGCGGCGAGGGCTCCACGGACGAGGACCTGGATGCCGCCCTCAAGGACAGCCTTGACGACGACGAGTCCGACGATGACCCGGACGACATTGACGACGACTTGGATGATGACCTCGACGACTTGGATGACTTGGACGACGACGAGGATCTGGACGATGGCGGCAATCTAGGGGACATCTACTCGGAGATCCCCGGCTACATCCTGGTGGACGACACCCTGACGGTGGCCGTTCCCCCCTCCCTGCACCGAGACCCCAAGCTGCAGGACAAAAAGTACCTGATCCAGATGGACCTCTTCAAGTTCGTGCCGCGCCTCAGCGAGGTGCGCTTTCTGGAGACGCACCACAACGCCGCCATCCCCTGAGCGTCACAGCACGCCGGTCCGCCCCGCCAGATCCCGCGCCGAGTCGCGGTCCAGATTGGCCTCCCGCAGTATGGTGTACCTCTCCGGCCTCAGCTCTTGGGCGATGCACAGCGCCTCGACCACCTCGGCCTCGCCCAGCCCCACCTGGGCGGCGGATGTGGGCGCCCCGACGTCCCGCAGCGCCCCGGCGATCCCCTCCCAGTCCAGGCCGTGCAGCTCGGCCATCATTATGGAGCCCAGGCCGCACTTCTCGCCGTGCAGCCCCCGCCCCGGCGCTATGCGGTCCAGCGCGTGCGAGAAGAGGTGCTCCGCCCCCGAGCAGGGCCGGCTGCTCCCCGCTATGCACGAGGCCACCCCGGCGCTGATCAAAGCTTCCACCACCACCCGGGCGTCGGGGCCGCCCTCGGCGAAGGCGGCGGCGTTCTCCATCACTATGTTGGCCGACATGCGCGCCAAACTGGCCGAGTATATCCCGTAGTACTCGCCGATCCGCTCGTGGCCCAGCCTCCAGTCCGACACCGCTATTATGTTGGCCACTAGGTCGCCGCACCCGCTGGCCAGCAGCCGGGCGGGGGCCCTCCTTATCACCTCTATGTCCACAAAGACCCCCAGGGGGGCAGAGACCACCACGGAGTGGGGGCGCTCGCCGCGCACCGACGCGAACGGGCTGGCCATCCCGTCGTGCGAGGCGGCCGTCGGCACGCTCACATATGGCATGTCCAGGCCGGCGGCGGCCGCCTTGGCCGCGTCGACGGACCTGCCGCCGCCTATCCCCGCTATTATCCCACTGTGATCGGCCCGGATCTCCTCCTGTATGCGCCCCACCGAACCGGCGGTGCTGTCGGCGGCCTCGTGCCACACCCACGTCATCCCCGCCTCGCGCAGCGACTCCTCCACCATACTGCCCACCGCCGACCTGACCTGCGGCCCTGACACCAGCGAGACGGCGCCGGCGCCGGCCAGCGACGCCAAAAACCCCCCTATCTCCGGCATGTTACCCTCACCTATCACTATGCGGCGGGGCAGCTCCATGGAGTGGGGTCCGCCCGGGGCCATCGCCCCCTCCAAATCCTAAAGTTATTTAAAAGGGTGCCAGCCGCCCCAACCATACAAGGTGTTCTTTTGGAAGCCATACAAGATAAGGTCCTGCACGGGACCACAACGGTAGGAATAAGAACCGGCGAGGGAGTGGTACTCTGCGCCGATATGAGGGCCAGCGCCGGATATTTCATCGCCAACAACAACACCATGAAGATACAGAGGATAGACGCCCACGCGGGGCTGACGCTGGCCGGCGGCGTGGCCGACGCCCAAAATATAGTGGACGTGCTGCGGTACCACGCTAATATGCACCGCCTGCGGAAGGGGCCCATTCCGGTGCGGTCGCTGGCCAGGCTGACCTCGCTGCTATTCCACCAGAACCGGGGATATCCGTTCATAGCGGACATACTGGTGGGCGGGTACGACAGCGGCCCCGCACTATACAATATAGACATGTTCGGCTCGGTGGAGTCCAAACCCTTCGTCACCACCGGCAGCGGCTCGCCGGTGGCGTACGGGGTGCTCGAGGACGAGTACCGCGACGACATGACCATGGCCGACGCCAAGCGGGTGGCGCTGACCGCGGTCAAGGCCGCCATAGTCAGGAATATAGGCACCGGGGACGGCATCAACATAGCCGTCATGGACAGGGAGGGGTTCCGCCTGCTGGCCGACGAGCAGAAGAGGGCCGTCATACAGCTCTAGCACGATGCAACGAAAGAACGGCCAGAAGGAGCCGCCCAGCCAGAACATAATGGCCACCATCCTGCGCAGCATACCCCAGGGGGCCCACGTGACCAAGATAGAGTACGAGGGCCCCAGCATCGCCATATACACCAGCTCCCCCAAGTTTCTGCTGGACCAGAACAAGAAGCTCTCGGCGCTGGTCTCGGCCATCAAGAAGCGCATAGTGGTGCGGACCGACGGCTCCATACGCCGCCCCCAGGCCGAGGCGCAGAAGGCGCTGGTCGCCCACGTGCCACAGGAGGCCGACCTGCGGGGCACCTTCTTTGATGATGCCATAGGCGAGGTCACAGTGGAGGTCAAGCGCCCCTGGCTGCTGATGCGCAACCCCAAATTCAACCACAACGAGATCACCGAGGAGATCGGGTGGCGCATCAGGGTGCGCAAGGCGACCACGACGCAGTCCAACACCATCCAGACCATAAACTCCACCCTCAAAAAGTCCAGCTCCGAGCGCACAAAGCAACTCAAGCAGATAGGCGATGAGATATTCCGGCCCAGGCTGGTCCCAAAAGCGGAGGTCTCACTGCTCACACTGGGGGGGTTCGGCCAGGTGGGCCGCTCCTGCATGCTGCTGGCCACCCCCGAGTCCCGCATACTGCTGGACTGCGGGGTGAACCCGGGGGCGCGGTCCACCGGGGAGGCCTACCCCAGGCTGGACTGGGCCAACATTACTTTGGATGAGATAGACGCGGTGGTGATAGGCCACGCCCACCTGGACCACACCGGCTTTCTGCCGGTGCTGTGCAAATATGGGTACAAGGGCCCCATATACTGCACCGAGCCCACCCTTCCCATGATGAATCTGATACAGCTGGACGCCATCAAGGTGGCCAACGCGCAGGGCAAGGTGCCATTGTATGCGGACCGGGACGTTCGGCAGGTGATGAGGCAGGCCATAACCCTGCCATACAATACGGTGACAGATATCGCCCCGGACATCAAGCTGGTACTGGCCAACGCCGGCCACATACTGGGCTCGGCGCTCTGCCACTTTCATATAGGGAACGGCGATCATAACTTTGTGTACTCGGGGGATCTCAAGTTCGGCAAGAGCATACTGTTTGAGGCCGCCGACTGGCGCTTCCCCCGGGCCGAGACTTTATTGATAGAGAGCACGTATGGCCTCAAGGAGGACATCCAGCCCTCCCGCCAGGAGGTCGAGTCGGCCTTTGTCAATGTGGTGAACCGCACGCTGGCCGACGGCGGCAAGGTGCTGATCCCCATACCAGCGGTGGGGCGCGCCCAGGAGATCATGATGGTCATAGACCACTACATGAAGGGGGGCGGGATGGTCGAGGCGCCCGTGTTCACCGAGGGGATGATATCGGAGGCGTCGGCGATACACGAGGCATATCCGGAGTATCTGGCCCGGGAGCTGCGCCAGAAGATACTGGAGACTGACGACAACCCGTTTGATTCGGAGTATTTCACGAATATAGAGCACGGTGATGCCCGGGGTGAGGCGATGCGGGAGGACTCGCCGGGGGTGATACTGGCCACCTCCGGGATGCTGGAGGGCGGGCCGGTACTGGAGTACTTTAAGCATATAGCGCCGCACCCGCACAACAAGATACTCTTCGTGTCATACCAGGTGAACGGCACCATGGGACGTAGAGTGCTGGACGGCGCCCGGCAGGTCTCCATGATGGGGCGGGGCGGCAAGATAGAGGCGGTGTCGATAAACGCCGGCATAGAGAAGCTGGACGGGTTCAGCGGACACAGCGACTACAACCAGCTGATGTCGTTTGTGCAGAAGCTGAGGCCCAAGCTGAAGCGGGTACTGGTCAACCACGGCGAGAGGCGCAAGTCCGAGAACCTGGCCGCCAGCATACGTCGTTTGTACAGGCTGCCGGCCCACAACCCCCAGGTGCAGGAAGCCGTCAAGCTATTTTAGGTCGTACTGGGGCTTCCATATCTGTACGATGGCGGGGGTGACCAGTATGCGCTCCTCGCCCAGCCTGGCGATGTCGGCGCCCTCCGTCCTGGCGGCCGCGTATAGTTCGTCGACCAGCTTGCGCAGCCCCTGCAGGTCCCTCTGGGCCATGGGGCCCACCCGGACTATGAGGATCATGCCCATCTTGATATCCTTTTTGATCATGTCTATGTCGGTGTGATCGCGGACGGTCATGGCCTTGAGGTAGATGGTCTCTGCCATAAGGAACAGTATGGGCCCCCCGCACTAAAATCTTTGCATTTTGGGGGTGGTATGGGAGCCGGTGAAAGGAACATTTGACCCGTGGTCATGCTACGGCCCTGTCCGTACAGTCCAAACCTGTGTATTGGGGCCGGCTGCCCACGGAATCTCCAGCTTAGAATCCTACCATTCAACAAGAAGGGCTCGAAGCCCATGTACACGAAGGGTCTGCACACCGTACGAGGCTAGGCAGAGCAAAATATACTCGCTTCCAACAGGCATATTTCCAGATCCACATACCATACCAGAACGGCATCTGAAGGTGAAAGTCTTCCAGATCATGGAGAGGTGCAGGAACCGACTGGAATGGTACGACCACACCACGAT
>JAGWAW010000119.1 GCA_021296165.1 Nitrosopumilaceae archaeon
CCAGGAGCATCAGGTTTTCTATGCGTGGTGATGCAATCGTCGTAGAGAATGCGGACTGATGATTCCATCGCAGTCTGGTGGGGAACACAGCACCCGCGTTTGCACGAGAACCCACCGAACCTATAATTTTTATCCAATCGGCATGTTATGATAACATGCAAGAGTCGGTGCGCGCAGGACCGTATGGATATGGGAAGCACGAGATAGTGTCCGCCCTAGCCGGTCTTGGATACACCAGGTACGGCGACCCGGCGCCGGGCGCAGGACGGATTTCGCCGGAGGAGTTGGTGGCCTGCCTCATATACAGCCGTGACCACCGCTGGATATCCGCCGTGGCAGTGGTGCTCTGCAGGGCGCCCATCGACTGGGATCGCATGGTCCACCTAGCCGTCGACTATGGGTTTCCCGGAACCCTGCGCGGCATGATAGAGGCCGTGCGCTCGACGGGGAGGGACATCGGGGGTCCGGCGCTCGACGGGCTGGCTGCATACGAACCAGTACAGCCGGACGACATACGGGCGGTGTTGGAGACGTATGACTGTTGATTCCGGCTCCCTGCATGAATTTCTTAGAGAACTGGGCGACGTCCTGAATTCTAGTTGCACGTTGGTTGCGGCCGGCGGAACGGCGCTTACGCTTCACGGCATAAAGCATTCTACGGAGGACGTGGATTTTGTCGGGAGGACGGAAGTGAAGAGGCCGTCAGAGAGGCGATATATTCAATCAACGGACCACAAACAGACCTTTTTCCAGCCGGGATGGTGTTCAACAATCCACTCCCGTCGGGCTACACGTCGCGGGCGAAAGACGTTGGCTTGTTTGGTGCGTTGACGGTGATGGCAATGGATCCGCTCGATGTGGTTATGACAAAGATAGCCCGCGCCGAAGGAAAGGACATGGAAGACATACGGGCATGCGCGGCGCATGGCTATGCCGCCGATGACATACTCAAAGCAGCAGGGGATTATCGTATCGATACGCCGGAACTGCGTAATAACATGCGCGACGTACTACGCGGGAATTATATACTTGAATCCGTGGAATAGTAAGATAGTATCAACAGTGTTCCCCTCCCCTCGTTGACAGATTGCATGCGCGGGGAACCGGACATATGTCCGGGCAAGCGCGTATGCATGCGCGCAGTTGCCGAACATTCACGGGTACCACAAGACTTTCCTTTTATACCACGAATATGCCACATGGTACCAGAGAGATATATGCACCGCTACAAGGGCCTCCGGGTATGCCTCACCAACGCGCAGGCGCGCCACGTAGACAGGATACGCGCCTCGCAGCCGTGGAACGACTGCTGGCCGACCCGACACTGACGCGGTTCGACCTCTCCAAGGAGTTCACGAAACTGCGCAACTCCACGCCGCACCTCCTTGAGGTGGAGCGCGCATACCAAAACACAGCCATCCACCAAGCGCGCGCCGCCGCCGACGTCTCCAACAAGTACGGGAACGGAAATTTGAAGTTCCGCTCCAAAAAGCGCGGCGGCAGGCTGTCGGTCGCATGTGACATTCCACCGAGGTTCGTGGACAACATGCATGCGTCGTTCCCCGGGCTCGGCACCATACGACTGTATGATGAGCAGCCGTACCAATACCCGCACCACTGGCTGCACGGCTCCCGCTCGTTCATGCTCGTGGACAGGACACCAAAGTCGTGGAAGCGCGTCAAGCCTGGCGACCGCGTCTACCGCCTGTTCGTATCATATTATATGCCGGACCCGGAGCCGGCCAGCACGGGCGTCGTCGCGGGGCTGGACCGCGGCATAACAAACCCGACGGTGGTGTGCAAGACCGACGGTGATACGGCGTCATTCGCATGCTATGATACGGCCGTCTCGTTCCGCAAAAACCGGTCGTGGAACGACGAGGCGCGCCGCACCATAGACCGGCGCAACAGGCACTCCCGCACCACGAAAAAGATGAAGCGGCAGCGAGAGAACTACAACTGGCACAACGCCAACGCCAGAGACTATGCCGAGTGGCTGCTGGCGAAGAAGATATGCTACGGCGTCGATGTCATTTGCATAGAAGACCTAGACATCGAGGCGATGACGCGCAAGGGAAATGCCAGCAAGCGGGGGCTGAACAGGGGGCTCCGGTACATCCGGCATGGAATGATACTCAAGAAGGTGCGCGTGGTGGCCGAGCGGCTCGGGATACGGATCGTGGAGGTGAATCCGCGCGGCACCAGCCAGGAGTGTTACGTGTGTTCGCACATGGAAAAAGAGAGCAGGAACGGCGAGCGGTTCCTGTGCCTCGCGTGCGGGAGGCTGGACAACGCCGACAGAAACGCGTCGGCAAATGTAGTTCAACGGGGAACCGATATCAGGGTTCCCGCGGGGGGAGGAATGACCCTCGAAAGGCGTGAAATGGGACGGGCCCGGAAGCCACCAAAGTTGGTGTGTACAGCTCCGGACGCCATGCGGCGGCGCGAGATACAAGCGTGCAACCGGCCCAAGACATCAAGCGCCATGAAGCATCTGGGTAGGTATGCGTATGTTACGCGTACGGACTCAGGTATATAATTCCCTACTACGCGAGGTGTATGGCATTGATTCCGGCTCCCGGGAGGCAGATATGAGATGAGGTCTCTCTTCGGCCGCCGGAGCCTACTGGATACCGACGGCCGGCCGGTCCCCGCCGCGGTCGTGCGCCGGGCGTGGTTCGGCGAACAGCCGTGCCTTGACGTGGTTCGCCGCGCCGTGTGCGACGCGGTGGCCGGGGTTTGCGGCCCGGAGTTGGCGAGAATAATAGCGCGCGACGGCAGCCACGGCGCGTGGTGCACGGATGTGGAGGATGCCGCCTCCGCCCTCGGGGACGCCATATTCCATGACTGGGTGTCGGGCGGCGAACCGGGCTCGCTGTACGATATTATGGAGGTTCACGTAATGGAGATAAAGTCCTCGGCCCCGGAACTGGTCCTCGGCCCGAGCGCGCGTGCGATGCTGGACCGGATCAGTAATGGAGCCCAAAGTCCCCCGGCCGCTCCACGGCCTTCTCATGATGGAGTCCGCTAAGCCGCGGGGGTTGCGGCCGGTCTCCGACCGCGGTGACGGCTGCCGGCGCGCCGTTCCCGTACGCGGGGCGCCGGTGGACCGCAGGGCTGCACGATTTCTAATTATAGATCGTGCATACGGCACGGGTACCGGCCAAGGGCGCATGCCGTCCGAGCCCGCGCGGTCCACCCAGCAGATCCCGTAGCATGCCGGACCTAGAGCATGTGTTGGCATGACACATCCGGCAACGCGGCCCGCGCTAAGCGGGTTTGAGACATGCGGCCCCTCCACATTTATGGAGGGCGGGCTCATTCGTTCCATGAAGTGCGACCGGTGCGAGAACACCGCCGCCTACACCCGCAGGTACTCGGGGGAGAGCCTCTGCGGGGAGTGCTTCTCGGCCTCCATAGTGCGGAAGACGGCCAGAACCATATCACGCCACAATATGATAAGGAGGGGCGATGACGTGGCCGTGGCCGTCTCCGGCGGCAAGGACTCCCTCTCACTCCTGCACGTGCTGCACCAGCTCTCCGGGCGGGGCGGCTACTCTATCCGGGCCGTCACCGTCGACGAGGGCATCCCCGGGTACCGCGACGAGGCCCTGGAGATCGCGCAGGGGTACTGCAGCAGCCTGGGCGTGGAGTATTCCATGACCAGCTACGAGGAGCTGTACGGCGCGACGCTGGAGGAGACGCTGGGGAGGACCGAGGGCGGCTCCTGCTCGGTGTGCGGGGTGCTGCGGCGGCGGGCCATAGACCACCTGGCGCGGGGCGCCGACGTGGTGGCCACCGCCCACAACATGGACGATCACATCCAGACGTTCCTGATCAACCTGATGTCCGGCGACACGTCCAAGATAGGCAGGAACGCCTCCCCCAAGAGGATCAAGCCGTTCTGCCGGATATACGAGTCTGAGATCGTCTTCTACGCCTTTATCAACGGCATACCCTTCCAGACAGAGCCGTGCCCCCACGCCGACGAGGGCATGCGGACCGACATACGGCGGTTCCTCAACGAGATGGAGGAGAGGCGCAGCGGCATCAAGAACGGCATGTACCGCTCCATCGAGAGGATATCGGAGTGCGTGCCCGACGCCAAGACCCTGGCCCCCTGCGGGCGGTGCGGGGAGCCGGCGACCGGCGGGGTGTGCTCTGTCTGCCGCACGCTGGACGCGGCGGAGCTCCCGGCGCCATACACCGGCGGGGGACCGGCCTGAACATCCGGCCAAAGTACCCTCCCGGATCCGCGCCGGGCCGGCCAGGATCGCGGCGGCCTGCAGGGGCCGCCTGTGCTGCCGAAACCGCCGCGATTCGGGCGCGCGGCTCCCCCGCATACGGACAGTCCGGCCAGAGGACGGCAGTAGCGGGCGCAGATTCATACGGCATCATTCCCGGGCCGGCGTGGCAGGGTGACCGGATCGTCCGCCATTGCCAAGAGGGCGGCGGCCACGCTGGGCACGACCGTTGTGGTGGCGGCTGGACAGATCGTAAGATCCGCCGCCGTCAAACCCCCGTGTATAGTGGCCTCCGGCCGTACAGCCGGGCCGGCGGCCGCAGCGTCGCCGCAGCGGCCCGCGCCCGGGCCGGGATGCAGCCCCCCAGTCACACCATGTTGCATCGCCAACAGACGCGGCCTATGGCGCTTGGCCGAACAACCTTTCAGGCTCCATAATAGTTTGGCGCGGTAAAAATGCACATATAGCGCGACACCTTGCCAGTCCACGGTAGTAGGGAGGATCGGGGTGCCAGCCGTGCCCCATTCCGAAACCGGCTATACGCGGAGATCAGCAACCGCTGGGTAAATCTCTGTGTGGGCAGTTCCCGCCCGGCGCGTTGGGACGAGGTCACGCCGGGGCAGGTGGTTGCAGGTCCGGAGGCGTCCGAAGGGGTGCCGTCCAAGACCGAGCCGCCGAACGAGACCAGGTCCGGGAGGGAGCAGTCCTAAGGCGGGGCATCCACGCTTCCCCGTCAACGTGGCGGACTGGCGCGCCCCGAGATGGGGCTGTCCACCCAGGGTGGAGCCGGCGGGGCTACTACCTTTTTATCGGTCGTGTGGGGGGCGCGGCGTATGTCCCACTATGAGCGGTTCCGGGCGTCGGCCCCTCCCGGGGCCCGGGACATGCTTGACGAGCTGAGGGGATACTGCATGGAGCTGGGCGGCGTGGAGAGCGTGCGCGCCCACCGCATTGTGTATGGCCGGGGCATGTCGTACCGGTGGTTCGCCGACATGGAGCCGGCCGACGGCCACATCATACTCAAGACCCAGAGGGGGTGGCGCCACCCGCCATACAGGACGCTCATACCCTACGGCGGGGACGCCTCCGGGGCCAAGGAGGCCATCCGGGCTGCCTATGACGCGGTCTAATACAGCACATCAAATCCGGAGAACCTGCCGGTCTCCGTCCCCGGCCGGATCTCCACATCCTGTACGATGGCGTTGGCCGGGCCGCGGCGGCACCACTCCGCCAGGATGTCCACCCCGTCGGCCTCCCCCTCCAGCACCGCCTCCACGCGGCCGTCCTCCAGGTTACGGACCCAGCCCCGCACCGAGTTCTGTATAGCCTGGGCCTTCATGGCCTGCCGGAAGAATACGCCCTGGACCCGGCCAGAGACCAGTACATGGAGGCTCTTCTCGGTCACCGCGCCGGCTTTGGCCGGGACGTTATTTAGGCTTCCTAGTTGCGCTTTTTGAGGCGTGCGCGTCCCGTCTTGCGGGCTGCTATGCTGCCCACCTTGGCTCCGGGCGGCGCGTCCCGGGATACCGTCGAGCTCTGGCCCACGTGCTGGTGCCGCCCACCGCCGTGGGGGTGGACGTATGCGGCCTGCGCCACGCCCCGCACTATTGGGTACTTGCGTCCCCGGGAGCGGAAGTTGCGCCACTTGC
>JAGWAW010000005.1 GCA_021296165.1 Nitrosopumilaceae archaeon
GCATCGCCGATAATGAATAGGAGAAACGTAGCCTTGGCAGCCCTGGCAGTGGCGTCTGCTGCCGTGCTGGCCGCGGCGCTCCAGTCGGCCGACTGGAACTGGCCGGTTCTGCAGGATGCCGGCGACCAAGAGACCGATTCGGCGCTGTGCGGCGCGGATACATGCGTCGTGCAGGGTATACCCAACGGCGACCACAACGGCACGCACGGTGCGGACTCCCGGTGGCCGAACGTCCACGCCAACGTGTTGACCAGATTCAACGCCCAGGTCGAGACGCCATCCATAGAGTCCAGCGCGTTCATCCATCCATTTGCGGTGGTAATCGGAAACTGCCACATAGGGAGGATGGTCTTTGTGGCGCCGACCGCCGTATGCAGGGGGGATGAGGGCACCCCGATCCACATAGGGGACGGATCCAACATGCAGGACGGCGTGGTGATTCACGCGCTGGAGACGGTGGACGACGGCCATAACATAGACAACCGCCGGTTCTCGGCAGACGGAGACAGGCTGAGGGGCGACGACCCGGCGTTTGATGACGGCTATGCCGTGTTCGTGGGAAACAACACCAGCCTGGCGCACGGCGCCATGGTTCACGGGCCGGCGTGGATAGGAAGCAGCACGTTCATAGGCATGGAGGCGCTGGTCTTCAACGCCAAGATCGGAAACAACGTCGCGGTGGGCGTGTCGGCCACCATCACCGGCGGAGTGTTGATAGCAGACGGGAGGTTCGTGCCTCCGGGCGCGGTCATATCCACCCAGGAGCAGGCCGATTCCCTGCCGGAGAGGGCGGGGAGCGCCTATGAGGCCACAAACGCCGCGGTAGTCAACGTCAACCAGCAGCTGGCTGGAGGATACGACCTGCTGGACCTTGAGAGGCTGGCCATAGAGCGTGAAAAAGAGATGGAAGAGAGGATGCTGGAGACCTCCATGCCGCACCCATAACTTTGCACACGTTTTTGTTTTAATCCATCCGCGTGCATATGGTCCAGACCGGTACGGACACGCCGCGGCGGTGGCCGGGTTCGCGGCGTGTGACCAGATCCATTTTTCCGGACTGATCCACTGAAATAAGATTTAATAAACCGCCGTCCCGCACCTAAACCATGATGGCGACCGCAACCCCGACAGTGTTGCTGGTCCTGCCCTAGCGTGATCGAGGCATCACGCATCCGAGGTGTGCAAGATGACTGAGACGAGCGAGCCGGTTACGGGGGCCAGAGCACTCATGACGGCCTTGGAGGGGGAGGGCGTGCGGGAGGTCTTTGGCCTGCCCGGCGGAGCCAACCTTCCCATGTACGACGAGTTTACCAGGTGCAACATACGCCATATTCTGGTGCGCCACGAGCAGTCGGCGGCGCACATGGCCGACGGCTACGGGAGGGTAAGCCGGCGGCCCGGAGTCTGCTTCGCCACGTCGGGACCCGGCGCCACCAACCTCCTCACGGGGATAGCCACCGCCCAGGCGGACTCGGCCCCTGTGGTGGCCGTGACAGGCCAGGTGCCGGTCCACTTCATCGGCAAGGATGCCTTCCAGGAGAGCGACATAATGGGAATGGCCAACCCCGTCGTAAAGTATGCCTTCCAGCCCCGCACCCCCGAGGAGGTGCCCATATCGGTGCAGAAGGCCTTCTACATAGCGGCCACCGGCCGGCCCGGCCCCGTCCTGGTGGACATACCAAAGGACGTGCAGTCGGCGCACGCCAAGATGCGTACCGTGGACAGCGTGAGCATGAGGGGATACCACCCCTGGACGGATCCGGACATACAGAACGTGGAGAGGGCCATCGAGACGCTCATCCGGGCCGACAAGCCAATCATACTGGCCGGCGGGGGCACCATAATATCGTCCGCCTTTGCCGAGCTGCAGGCCGTCGCCGAGATGCTGAGCATCCCGGTGGTCACCACCTTCAAGGGCAAGGGGGCGTTCCCGGAGAACCACCCCCTCTCGCTGGGCCCCATAGGAATGCACGGCCATGCCGAGGCCAACAAGATAATCACCGAGGCCGACTGCGTCCTGGCCGTGGGGACGCGGTTCTCTGACCGCTCGGTGGGTACATTTGAGGACTTTGAGAGTCGCCGTACCATCATACACATCGATGTGGATCCCGCCGAGATCGGCAAGAACCAGACCACGCGGGTGGCCGTCGTGGGGGACGTGAGGGCCTCCCTGCGGGTGATGCTCCGGCTGCTGGAGGCCCGCAAGGTGGGCCCGGATGAGGGGGGCGAATGGGTCCGCCACGCCCGGGAGATGCGGGAGTACTGGCAGGAGAACCTCAAGATACACCCCGGGGAGCTGGGGGCGGCCAAGATACTGCGCAAGCTGCGCCAGCTCCTGCCGCCCGAGTCGGTGGTGACCACCGAGGTGGGCCAGCACCAGATGTGGGCCTCGCTATTCTTCGATGTGATATCGCCGGGCACCTTCTTCAGCTCCACCGGCTTGGGCACGATGGGGTGGGGGTTTCCGGCCGCCATCGGCGCCAAGGTGGCGCGGCCCGGCGTGCCCGTGGTGGACATAGCCGGCGACGGCAGCTTCAACATGACCGAGAACTCCCTGGCCACCTCCGTGCTGGAGGACATACCGGTAATAGTATTCTTGGTGAACAACTACTCGCTGGGGATGGTGGCCCAGTGGCAGCGCACCTTCTACAACCGGAGGATGGTGGGCGTGGACCAGGGGAGGTGTCCCGACTACGTCAAGCTGGCCGAGTCGTACGGGGCCCAGGGCATACGCGCCCAGTCCATGGACGAGCTGGACGCGGCAATACGGGCGGGCCTCAAGAGCGACGTGGCCACCGTAATAGATATACCCATAGATCCCGAGGAGGACGTGTTGCCGTTCGTACAGCCCGGAACGCCCCTCAGCAAGATGATACTCCCGTCGTGATGGAATGATGTGGGCGATATTCTCTATACTGGTGGAAAACAAGCCCGGCATACTATTCGAGGTGACACACATGTTCCGTTCCCGTAACTTCAACATAGACAGCATAGCGGTGGGCGTGACAGAGAACCCGGGGCTCTCCCGCATGACAATCACCACGTACGGAGACGAGCGGCAGCTGTCCCAGATAGGCAAGCAGCTGGACAAGATGATAGACACCGTCGAGGTGCGGCGACTGGACGAACACAAGACGGTATACCGGGAGCTGGCCATCTTCAAGATCAAGATATCCAACGCCGAGGAGAGCATGGAGGTGAACAAGCTCATAAACGCGTACGGGGCCAAGGCGCACGACACCCGCAAGGACTCCATAATGGCAGAACTGACCTCCACTCCAGACCAGATCCGGGCGTTCGAGGAGCTGGCCGGGAGGTTCGGCATACTGGAGACGGCCCGGACCGGCATGGCGGCGCTGCAGAGGAGCGGGGCATGAGGGTCCGCATATTCGACACCACGCTGCGGGACGGCGAGCAGACGCCGGGGATATCCCTCTCGCCCGCGCAGAAGCTGGCCATCGCCGAGCGGCTGGACCGGCTGGGCGTGGATGCCATAGAGGCGGGATTTCCGGTGATATCGGCCGGCGAGGCAGAGGGGATGCGCATGATCGTGTCGGCGGGCCTCTCCTGCGACATATGCGGGCTGGCACGCGCCAACCGCAAGGACATAGACGCCGTGGCCGACGCGGGGGCCACGTACGTCCACACGTTCATCGCCACCTCCGACATACACCTGGAGCACAAGCTAAAGATGAGCAGGGCCGAAGCCGCCGAGCGGGCCGTCTCCGCCGTGGAGTACGCAAAGTCCCGCGGGCTGACCGTCGAGTTCTCCGCCGAGGATGCGACACGCACCGACCGGTCATACCTGAGCGAGGTATTCTCGCGGGTGGCCGGGGCGGGCGCCGACCGCATAGACATACCCGATACCGTGGGGTACTCGACCCCCTCGTACATGGCCAGCATAGTGACCGATGCCGTGCGGGCATCAGGCCTGCCCGTCTCCGTCCACTGCCACAACGACTTTGGTTTGGCCGTGGCCAACGCCCTAGCCGGCATACAGGCGGGGGCCGAGTGCGCCCACGTCACCATAAACGGCATAGGCGAGAGGGCCGGCAACGCCTCGCTGGAGGAGCTGGTAATGGCGCTGCGGTGCCTGCAGCACGGCGATACCTACGAGACCGGAGTCGTGCCCGAGCTGCTCTACGAGACCTCAAAGTTCGTCTCCAGGACGGTGGGGGTCAACGTGCAGCCCAACAAGGCCATAGTGGGGGACAACGCGTTCGGGCACGAGTCGGGGATACACACCCACGGCATACTGAGCAACCCGCTGACCTACGAGCCCATCGGCCCCGAGATGGTGGGCCGAAAGCGGTGGCTCAAGGTGGGCAAGCACGCCGGCCTCCACGGCACCGTCGCCATACTGCGCGAGTACGGGGTAGAACCGGACCCCGGGCAGTCCCGCGTTATACTGGACCGGGTCAAGGAGATGGGCGACGCCGGCCAGCTGGTCACCGACGTGGAACTGCTCTCAATGGCCGACGAGGTGATGGGCAAGGGGGGAGTGCGCAGTCTGGTGAAGCTGACGGGGTTTTCCGTGTCGACCGGCATAGGCACGATGCCCTACGCGTTCGTGAAACTGGAGATAGACGGAAAGGAGTACTCGGATACCGACTACGGCGTGGGGCCGGTGGATGCGGCGCTCAGCGCCATACAGAAGATCACCGGCGCCGCCTCGCAGCTGCGCATCAAGGACTATGGGCTGGCCTCGATATCGGGGGGGTCCTCGGCCCTGTGCGAGGTCACGGTGCTGGTGGCCGACTCCAGCGGGAACAGCATATCGGCCAAGTCCGTCGGAGAGGACATAGTGACGACCAGCGTGCGGGCGGTCATAGACGGGGCCAACCGGCTGATGCTCAAGAAGGTGACGATGCGCCAAAAGGCGTAGTGTGATGTACCGTATATCTCTGGTGACCGGGGACGGGATAGGTCCCGATCTCTCCGAGGCGGCCGTCGCCGTGCTGGAGGCCGTCGCTGACCGGTGCGGCGTGGGGTTTGACGTGCGGAGGCTGCCGGCCGGGGATGCGGCCCTGCGTGAGACGGGCGCGGCGCTCCCCGAGGAGACGCTGCGCCAGATACGTGACTCGGATGCCTGCCTCAAGGCGCCGGTGGGCGAGTCGGCCGCCGACGTGATAGTGCGGCTGCGCCGCACCCTGGACCTGTACGCCAACGTGCGGCCGGCCAAGTCGTATCCGGGGACCGGGGCCCTCCGCGAAGACATAGACATGGTGATAGTGCGGGAGAATACCGAGGATCTGTACACGGGAGAGGAGTTTGAGGTGGGCGGCGGGGCCGTCGCCCTCCGCATAATAACGGAGCGGGCCTCGCGGCGCATAGCGGTGCGGGCCTTCGAGATGGCCCGCCGGCGGAACATGATGAAGGTTACCTGCGTGCACAAGTCCAACGTGATGCGCGTCACCGACGGCCTCTTCTCGCGGGTCTGCGGCCAGGTGGCCTCCGAGTACCCCGACATAATATACGAGAACATGTACGTGGATGCCTGCGCCATGAACCTGATACGGCAGCCAGAGCAGTTCGACGTGATACTGACCACCAACCTCTTCGGGGACATACTGTCTGACGAATCCTCCCAGGTGGCGGGGGGGCTGGGCATGGCCCCGGCCGCCAACATAGGGGATGACTTTGCCCTGTTCGAGCCAGTCCACGGGGCGGCCTTTGACATAGCCCCGCGGCACATAGCGAACCCCTCCTCGTTCATACTGTCGGTACGCATGATGCTGGAGTGGCTGGCCTCCACCAGGGGCGACTCGTCCTGCGCCGAGGCGGCAGTCGTGCTGGAGTCGGCGCTGGCCGGGCTGGTGGCATCCGGCGTGGGGACCCGGGACATAGGCGGAGATCTGGACACGGCCGGGTTCGCCGGGGCCGTGTCATCCAAGATACGGTCGGGTCCGTAGGCTACAGAACGGCCACGCGTTCGGGCTTTGGGCCGGCCCGGTTACTCTGTGACCTGCCCGCCGGCCCCATTATGGCTACACCGGAAGCGCCGCGGCCCGGGTCCCTTCCGGCCGCCCAGACCGGAGATGCGGTACCTGTCGTAGCCGGACGGCATGCCTGCCATGCGGTTCCTTCGGCCGGCTTCCTGCCTCCTTAGGGAACTACTTTCAGGACAATACATTGCCCCCTGCATCAAAATGCTCTTATTCACGCCGCGCATGTGGGGTGTGATGGCCAACTGCTGCATCTGCAAGGATAACCCCGGCACGATCCGCATCAAGGACGGCAACCCAGACTACCACGGAAAGCCCGTCTGCAAGGTGTGCCAGCGGTACCGGCGGCTACTCATGGAGACCCGCTGAGCGCCTACCGGCCAGCCATTCTTCATATGCATGGATGGTGCTGTCCACGTCCTTCTCGTCCCCCGAGTACATCACCACCATGCAGAAGGCCCCCTTGGAGTCGTGCCCCCGGGCATAATACCCCCAGAACTCGTCGGGGAGCCCGGCAAAGTTCTTGGCGTCCAGCGAGACGCCGCGCAGGTTTCCGGCCAGCGCCGCGGCGACCTTTCGGGCATCCTCCTCTTCTATCACTGGCATGGCTTCACGCGCCGTACCCATAAGTGTTCATGGCAGCAGCCGGTCCGGATCCCGGGGGTACAGCACCACCTCGCGGACGTTGTCGTGTCCGGTCAGCACGGCCATGAGCCGATCCAGTCCCATCCCCCATCCGGAGTGGGGCGGCATACCCCACCCGAAGACCTTGAGGTGCTCGGCAAACTGCGCCGGGTCCAACCCCTGTTCCACTAGCCTCGACTTCAGTACGGCCGGGTCGTGCAGTCGTGTGCCGCCCGAGGAGAGCTCCAGATGGCCGTACTGCAGGTCGAACGATCTGGAGACCTCCCCATCCTTCTCCATTATGTAGAATGGCTTGATCTTCAGGGGCCAGTCGGTCAGGAAGAAGAATCCCGGGTGCATCCTGCCCAGTATGCGGAGGTGCGCGTCCTGCAGGTCGTCGCCAAACTCCAGGCTTACTCCCTCCTCCCGCAGCTCCTCCAAAGCTGTCTGGTACGTCACCACGTCGAACGGCCGGGCCGGCACCACCGCCGTGTGGCCTATGGTCTCCAGCTCCCCGGCGCACCCCTCGGCGACGTCGGCGCACACCCGCGCCACCAGCGCCTCCAGCACATCCATCACGTCCGTATAGTCCATGAACGCGGACTCCACGTCTATGCTGGTAAACTCGGTGAGGTGCCTGCCGGTGTGTGAGTTCTCGGCGCGGTAAAAACTGGACACCTCAAAGACCCGCTCCAGCCCGATGGTCATCTGCTCCTTGTACAGCTGGGGGCTCTGGGCTAGGTACGCGGTGCGCCCAAAGTACTCCAGCGAGAAGAGGTTGGCGCCGCCCTCGCTGGCGCTGCCTATTATCTTGGGGGTGGTTATCTCGGTGAATCTACCACTCAGCTGGTTCCTGGTTGACTGCAGCACCCTGTGCCGTACCTTGAAGACGGCCGCCGTCTTCTGGTCCCGCATGTCTAGGGCCCTGTGGTTTAGCCGGGTGTCTATATTGCTGCGCAGGCGGCCTATGGGGTCTATGGGCAGCGGGTGCACGGCCCCGGCCAGCAGGGTTATGTCGCCGGCAGCCACCTCGAAGTCAAAGTCCCGGGCCCGGGTCTCCTGTATGGTCCCCGACACCCGTACCACGCTCTGCCGCGTCATGCCGGCCAGGCTCGCGGCCGCCTCGCCCTTTGCTATTATCTGGCAGCGCCCGGACGCGTCCCGGAGCGTCACAAAGGTCATCCTGCCCATCTCTCGCAGATCCTCTATCCACCCGGCTAGTACCACCTCGCTCCCGGCCATGGCCGCATTCAGCTCGGCTACGTCGTGGCTCTTCGTAAACTCCATGGGTGCCCTGCCTGACGCACCCTAACATATTTGGTTCGCTGCCGTCCATCTGATGGGATGGCATCCGGTGGCGCCCGCCGGACGAAATACGTTTAACCCACACCCCGCCCCGCCATTCCGGAGGAGTAATCAAGCCTGGCCAAAGAGAACCGCGCGGTTCGTGGAAATGCAGGACTTAAGATCAAAAAATAGGGGATCCTGTCTCTTAGGAGTTCGCGGGTTCAAATCCCGCCTCCTCCATCAAGCAGGTTCTTTTACACCCTGCTTGCTCAGGGCCGTGTAGACCTCGGGCAGCGCATAGGCGAACCCTACATGCAGGCAGTTGTTCTCCTCACAGAGCTGACAGAACATCACTCCGTTCTGGACCGCCACCTCGGCGATGCGGTTCACCTTGCTGTCCAGCAGTACCACGCGGTCGTCGTCTACGGAGATCTTCTTCATTCTGGGGGCGTGCACGGCCATCGCCTCGTTCTCCTGCATGCGCTCCTCGAGCATGTAGGAGATATAGCCGGAGAGGCTGCGGATGCCCCGAACGGCAAGGGTGTCCTTGCTGTTGGCATAGGCCTCGTTGAACCGCTTGTAGACGGTCTCTGAGACGGTTATGGACTTGAATCCTTCCTTAGGCATTGTACATTCACTGATTTGTATGATAAGGTAGGGGTATATAAGAATTACTCGACAACAATGGTACAAGAACAAGATCCCTACCACAGTATACCTGTACAGTTGCGTCCTATTGCCGGCATCCTTGGCACTCTTGGGGGAGCGCCTGGCCGCCGTCCTGGCAGTACTCTATCAGAATGTCGTCGGGACACTCGAATCCGAAAAACTCCTTGATCTGCGTGGCCCCGTGGGCCGCGCGGCCGCAGGCCGTACACGTGTGGGACACGTCAGCCTCCTCTGCCTCCTCCTCTGCCTCCTCTACCTCCGGCTCGTGCCAGACCTTCCAGTACTCGCGGTACACCTTCCAGCCCATCTCGTCGCTTATGGGCTGGTACCTGGTCTCGTTGATCTGGAAGTTGTCGTCTATGTCCACAATTATCATGTCCTCGGTGCCGCCGTTCTTGGTGCCCCTCATGCCCCTCCCAATCATCTGGGTGTACAGCAGGGCGCTGCGCACCGGCCGGCCCACAAAGACGCAGTCCACGCCGGGTGCGTCAAAGCCGGTGGTCAGCACGCCAAAGTTGCACAGCACCTCGGTGCCGCCCCTCCGGAAGTCCTGTATGGCGGCGATGCGGGAGTCCATGTCCATGGCCGAGTCCACGTATCCGGTCCTCATGCCGTACATGGCCTTCAGCGATATGGCTATCTTCCTGGAGTGCTCCACGCTGCAACCGAAGAAGAGTATCTTCCTGCGGCCTGTCTCGCTCATGCGCTTTATGCCCCTGAGTATGAGGGCGTTCCTCTCGAAGCTCGCACCTATCTGGTTGAGCGTCTTGGACTGGAACTCGCCGTACGTCTCTATGTCCGAGACGTCCTTCATGGTGAGGTTTATGGCACTCTTGGAGACTATCACCTTGTGGTATACCTCGCAGAGTATGCGCCTCTGTATGAGCCTGCCGTACAGCACCTTCTGCATCTCCTCATGTTTGATCTCCTCCCTGTGGGGGGGCTCTATCTGAATGACGGCGCCCGACTCGCCGGTGTTCCCGTCGTTGTCCGTCACCAAAAGTTCTATGCGGTACTCGCCGGGCTCGTCGAACACGTGGGCGGCATTCTTGGTGCTTGGATATGCCCACTCCCCGTTCCCGCCGCGTATTATCCATCTGTGGTCGATTATGAACCCGTCCAGATCGTATGACTTTTCGCCCAGCATGCGAACCACCGTTCCCGCGTAGGCCGCCGCCGGGCAGTCTATCAGGGCGTGGGGCCTTGAGTCTTCGGCCTTGTCCATGTATGATATGGACGGAAAGTACACCCCGTTGTACCATCGATGGAGGCGGCGGGTCTCCACGTCGCCGGATCCCCGGAAGGGGGTGGCGGTGAGGCCCAGCAGTATTATGCCCTTTTCGGATATCTCCTTTTTGCGGTTGTCCCAGTTGAACCCCATTCTCCTGAGTACGAACGAATAGGAGGGTGCCACCGAGTGGTGAGCCTCGTCCACCACTATGCACGAGACGTAGTTTCCCAAGTTTATGAGTTCCTGGGGCTTGGTGTGGCCTATGCTGTACAGGGACTGGATGGATGCGACTATCACCCCCTTCTCGTCCAGCAGATCCTCGATGTCCAGGGAAGGAAGGGCGTTCTCCTTCCCCCAAAACTTGTAGAGGCGCATCACGGTGCCCTCCTTACCGGTGGACTTGAAGACATCCTTGAACGTGCTGCGCGCCTGCTCGCAGAGCTCGTGCGACTGGGCAATCCAGAGTATGAACCGCGAGTCGCGCTGCTGGGGGTTTCTGGACGGCTTTCCGTCGTTGAGCCACTCCACCAGGGTCTCGGTGATCATGCGGGTTTTGCCGGATCCGGTAGGCACGGCTATCATCTTGCGCTTGACCTCCCTGCCGCCCTCCGTCTGGGTCCCCTCCAGGAGGCTTCGCACGAACCTGCCGGTGGAGTACTGGTAGTCGTACAGCGGGTTCAGCGGGACGTGGGGCTCGACCGTCTCTATGGAGGGGGGCTCCCCGGCGCGCTCCTTCTCGGCCACCGATGCGGGAAGGTCGAATATCTCCGCCAGCCTGAGGCACCACTTCTGGGTGGGCCTCATGCTGATTACGTCGTTCATGTATTTGATGTCCGGCTGGAACTCGGCGGCCGCCTCCATTATGGCATCCTCGGTGAAGAACCCCTTCGTCACGCCCGACGCAATGATGATGGTGAGAAACGTGCGCCTGGCATCCTTGTCGTCCCCGATGGACCTCAGAAACCGGGGTCCCACAACGTCGTACAGGACATCGGCCATGCTGTCTTGGTTGACCTGCACCGCGCCGCTGCTCTGTATCTGCAGCAGGATGTCTGAGCCCATGCTCAGCTCGGATATGGCGTCGATCATCTCCTCCAGCGTCCACCACTCCTTGAACTTGGTCATGCAGAGGTTCTTTGCGGTCTTTGCTGCCTCCGTCTTTGCAGTCGCGTCCAGTGCCGACAAGTCCTCCCGTGCGTGGGGGCTGGTACGATATTAGTTTTGTCAAATTGCGGTACTTTGGCAGGGGACTTCGCCTCGGCTCATGCGGGATGGCTTGGCGGGGGATCCGACACGGATACGATCACATTTTTATTTTTGGCGTGGTGGTGCGGAAAGACTTGCGCCGATCCGGATGACGTGGGCTTTCTGCGGCGGGGATGGGACGCGGCTTGTATAGGGCGCCGGATGCTGCCGACAGGTTCGGAGGTTTGTGGAAAACACAAACCCATAAGAAACAAAAACAAAAAAAACACAGCGGTAGACTGACTCGTATGGGGATCTGTTTCATTGGGAACATAAACGTCGTATTTTTTACACCAAAAATATTTTGTTAACACTTCTAAATAGGATATTACACAGCTTAAACTTTGTTTTAAGCGACTTTACGCGCACCACTTTTTCCGGAAGCATCTTCTGGCAGGGGCCCTGGTGGGGGGCTCTGCATCAGCGGACATGTGTGTTAGGGATAGGTATGTCTGGTATCTTGCAGCGACAAGCTCATCACGACTATCTTATTCTGGTGTGTTGGAGATTATTCACAATCGATCATAACTGGATCATCCAAGCGGGGGTCTGTTCCAGGACAAATATTGCGAATAATCTCCGCTGTGTAATTAACACAACAAATCATACGAAAAATATTCCGTGGTGATGCCTATATCCACGCTGCTGGATGTACGGTCGGAACAGATCTGCACATTCTCCAGCCCTGTGGGTGGACGGGCAGCAGCCGGCGGCGCGCAGCGGATTTTGGCTTCCCTTGCCATGTGGGATTGCAGCGCTGGCCGGACGCGCAGGCAAAATGCATGTCATACAGTCCGCATGATGGGTGGAACACACGCCGTAACCATTGTTCGTGCCCCTGCCCGTTATCTTGGCTGTCCCAAGCCGCGCGCGTACACGCACTGGGACGGGTCCACCACCGCCTCGGTGCCGTCGTACTCCCCGGCGGCGACGGCTCCAGACCCCCTTACCAGCGCAAACGGCCTCGACTCGGATCCCTCCCCCATGGTGTGGTTGGCCGCCGAGGCCAGGCCGTCGGCGACGGCTTGGAACGTGACCCTGAGGAGTCTTCCGTCCAGATCCCGCTTCCCCCGCATGTCCCGCACCGGTTCTATTCCTGCATACGCCACGGCCACGCCGACGGTGCCCACCCTTCCGGGCATCAGGCGGCTGTCGGCCAGTATTACGCCCGCATTTGCCCCCGTGCCCAAGAGTATGCGGCGGCGCAGCGATTCGGCTGCATGGTATGGTCGGGATGGGTACAGCACCGCCATACCCTGGCCCGCATTGGACGTGTCTATGCCTGCGTTGGGGGCCATCAGGCCGCCCGAATGCGCCAACACAAAACCGGTCATACCGCCCAGTATATCCTCTGACTCGCGGAGCACCATCTCGGCCATCTTCGGCCCCATGCGGAACCGGCGCGACAGCCTGGCTCCCTCGCCGGAGACGCGCACCCCTTCCATGGGTACGGTCCTCCCCTGCGAGATGGCGACAAACTTTGTGGATGCCACCACCACGTCCCCCGACTCCACCTGCATTCCGGCAGAGTCCAGGGCGTTTTGCAGGGCGCCGTACAACTCAAACATCCCAGTCTTCCTGGCGCTCGCCAGCGGGAATACGCTTAGTGCCATACCTATCGTATGGAATGTGGGGGAATTTTTGGGTTCATGTTCTGGGGCTGCTCCGCCCGCCCGGCGCGCCCGCCGCCACGGCAGGCCGTGCCCGGACGCGGGGACGGCTCCGGCCGAGCGGCGCGCCGCATGCCCAACGCTTAACTCCGGGCGTCCCGTCCGCCATGCGTGGCCAGCAAGCGCTTTAGGAGCACCGGCAGGGGCACCTGCCGGGTGTGCAAGAGGAGCGTTGCGGCCTCCCGCATGGGCGTCCACCTCAGGGCACACCTTCCCGACGGCGGGGACGCGTCTTATGACCCGTACCTCCCTGGCGGCAACAGGGGCAGCCATTACATCATCCGCGTGGACGACAGGGGGCCGTTCTGGATGTTTCTGCAGGTGCCCGGCACACGCACCCTGAAGGACGTGGACGATTTCCTGAGGGACGAATGGCTGGAGGGGGGGTTCCACCTGAGCGTGTTTACAATCGGCGGCATAAAGTACGACTCCGAGCCCGAGTCCGCCGAGCACGGGGAGACCACAATGCGCTATATGTTGCGTGACGTGCTGGAGGGGAATGCGATGTTCTCCTACGAGTACGACTTCGGCACCACCACGAGGCTGCGGCTCACCGTCACGGCGGCCCGTGTGCCGCCGCTCGTACCCCGGGAGGGGACGGTGGTGCTGGCCATACACGATGCGGTGGGGTTTGTCTGCGATGCGTGCGGCGGGGCTGCGACCGTGGTGTGCGCCTACTGTACCATGCTGTCCGACGGCAGCCTGCTGTGCGACGACTGCATCAAGGATCACGAGTGCCACCAGTCCAATCCGGACGCGGTCCTGGCGGTGGTCCAGTCGCCCCGGGCGGGCATGTGCAGCTTTGAATCCCCACCCAATATACGGCGCGACTGGTAGCCGGACGCGCCGGTCTGGTCCGAAACGCCCGTGCGAACGCCCCATGCCAACCACGAAATTTTAAAACCTGCCATATACCACACCATGCCGTGAACCTCACCGAGAAGATACTGGCCCGGGCCTCCAAGAGGGAGAGTGTCTCCCCCGGGGATGTCGTATTCGCCGACGTGGACAAGGCCATGGTGCACGACGTCTCCGGGCCGGGGGTCATCAAGGTCTTTGAGAAGCTCCGGAAGAGGGGTATCGACACGAGCCGGCTCTGGGATCCCTCCCGCGTGTGGGTGGCCGAGGACCACTTCGTGCCGTCCGCCGAGAAGATATCTGCCCAGAACTTGGTCCGACTCTCCGAGTTCGTCAGGTCCCACGGCATAACCAAACACTACAGGTACGGGATGGGCCAGTACGGCATCTGCCACTCGCTCTCCCACGAGGAGGCGCTGGTGCTCCCCGGCGAGGTGTACGTGGGGGGCGACTCCCACACCAACACGACCGGGGCCCTGGGAGCCTTCGCCTGCGGCCTGGGGCACACCGACATGGCATACGTGCTACTCAAGGGCAGGATATGGTTCCGGGTCCCCGAGACTATACTGATACGGATATCGGGCAGGCTGCCCGGGGACGTCACGGCCAAGGATGTCATACTGCGCATAATAGGGGACATGGGAACCGACGGTGGGGCCTACCGCACCATGCAGTTTGCTGGTGACACCGTATCTGACATGTCGGTGGAGGACCGCCTCACCATGTGCAACATGACCACCGAAGCGGGCGCCAAGAACGGGATAGTGGAGCCTGACGCCAAGACCCTGTCATACCTGGAGTCGCGGGGCGCCCGGGGAGTCCACATGGTGCGCCCGGATCCGGACGCCTCATACCACCAGACCATAGAGTATGACGCCGAGTCCCTGGTGCCGGTGGTGGCCGAGCCATACTCCCCGGACAACATAACGCCCGTGGCCGAGGCGCCCTCCGAGGATCTGGACAAGGCCTACATAGGATCGTGCACGGGAGCCAAGTACGAGGACCTGGCCGCCGCCGCCCATATACTGAAGGGCCGCCAAGTGAGGATACGCACCGAGGTGCTCCCGGCCACCATGTCGATATACCGCCGCGCCGTCACCGACGGGCTGGTCTCCACATTCATCGAGTCGGGGGCGATGGTGGGCCCGCCCACCTGCGGCGCCTGCTGCGGCGCCCACATGGGGGTGCTGGCCGACGGGGAGGTCTGCATCAGCACCACCAACCGCAACTTCCCCGGCCGGATGGGCCACCCCGGCTCCCGCACATACCTGGCATCGCCGGCCGTGGCCGCCGCCTCGGCAGTAACGGGGCGCATAACCCACCCGGGGGACCTGGATTGACCGTGGACTGCCCGGCCGGCAGGGCCATAAAGTACGAACGCGACAACATAGACACCGATGTCATAATCCCGGGGCAATACCTCAAGATCCACGACTATTCCGAACTGGCGACCCACGCCATGGAGGGGATGGATCCCTCGTTCCACTCCAAGGGCGGCTCGTACATAGTGGCGGGCCGCAACTTCGGATGCGGCTCCTCCCGGGAGCACGCCCCCATAGCCTTGGCCGAGTCGGGCATCCGGGCAGTGCTGGCCCTCTCCTTTGCGAGGATATTCTACCGCAACTCGGTGGACGGCGCCTTCCTGCTCCCCATAGAGATAGGGCCGGACGCGTACAGCGGCATATCCGACGGGGATGACATATCGGTGGACATAGACGGCGGCACGTTGACCGACCACACCACCTCCAAATCATACGCCATCAAGCCCTTTCCCGGAATAATCCGAAGGATAATAGACTCCGGCGGCCTGTTCGGGTACGACCCGGAGTGATGGCCCGCACGCTCTTTGACAAGGTATGGGACTCCCATACGGTGGTGGACGGCGAGGGCGGCCCCGCGCTATTATATGTGGACAGGCATCTGGTCCACGAGGTGACCTCCCCGCAGGCGTTCGAGGGGCTCAGGTTGGCCGGCCGCCGGGTGCGCCGCCCGGACCTTACCGTGGCGACGGTGGACCACAACATACCCACCACGAGGAGGGGCCTGCCCATAATAGACCAGACGTCCCGGGTGCAGATATCCACGCTGGAGTCCAACTGCCGGCAGTTTGGCGTTACCCTGTTCGGAATGGACAGCCCCCACCAGGGCATAGTGCACGTGATAGGCCCGCAGCTGGGCATCACGCTGCCCGGCTCCACCATAGTGTGCGGCGACTCGCACACCTCCACACACGGGGCGTTCGGCGCATTCGCCCTGGGGATAGGCACCAGCGAGGTGGAGCACGTCCTGGCAACGCAGACCATATGGCTGGAGAAGCCCCGGCCGTATCTGGTGACAATGGACGGCCGCCCCGGACATATGGTGACGGCCAAGGACCTCATACTGTACCTGATACGGGAGATAGGAACCGGCGGCGGGGCCGGGCACGTGTTCGAGTACGCCGGAGAGGCGGTCCGTGCAATGAGCATGGAGCAGCGCATGACCATATGCAACATGTCCATCGAGGGGGGCGCCCGCGCCGGGATGGTGGCCCCCGACGACACCACGTACGGGTACCTGCGGGGGAGGCGGTACGTCCCCGATGACTTTGAGGATATGGTGGACGTGTGGCGTGGCACACTGCACTCGGATCCGGGCGCCAAATTCGCCAAGTCCCATACGGTGCGGGCCGATGCGGTGGCCCCACAGGTGTCGTGGGGCACCAACCCGGGCATGACCTGCGACATCACAGAGTCTGTGCCGCACCCCGACGAGTACTCGCGGGGGGATCCGGACAGGGAGCGGGGGGCCCGCCGGGCGCTGGAGTACATGGGCCTGGAGCCGAGCACCCAGATGGCCGACATCAGGGTGGACCGGGTCTTCATAGGATCGTGCACCAACGCCAGGCTGGAGGATCTGGTGCAGGCCGCCGAGGTGGCCAAGCTGGGGAGGGTGGCCGACGGGGTCCGGGCCATGGTGGTGCCCGGCTCCCAGACCGTAAAGGAGGAGGCCGAGGCGCGGGGCCTCCACGATGTATTCATCCGGGCGGGCTTTGAGTGGCGCAACTCGGGGTGCAGCATGTGCCTGGGGATGAACCCGGACATACTGGAGCCGGGGCAGCGGTGCGCCAGCACCTCCAACCGCAACTTCGAGGGGCGCCAGGGGGCGGGGGGCCGCACCCACCTGCTCAGCCCGGCCATGGCCGCGGCCGCCGCCCTGACCGGCCGCCTGACAGACGTCCGGGAGATGGCATAATGGAGCCTTTCTGTACTGTGACGTCGCGGGTGGCGCCCTTCCCCGAACCCAACGTGGACACCGACCAGATAGTGCCCAAGCAGTTTCTCAAGCTTGTGTCGCGCGCTGGCTTCGGGAAGCACCTGTTCCATGACCGCCGCGGCCCCGGCTTCTTCCTGGACGACCCCCGGTACGCGGGCTGCCGGATACTTGCCGCCGGGGACAACTTCGGGTGCGGCTCCTCCCGGGAGCACGCCGTCTGGGCGCTGAAGGATCACGGCTTTGCAGTCATCGTGTCGACGTCCTTTGCCGACATATTCCACAGCAACTGCATCAAGAACGGCGTGCTGCCGGTGCGGCTGCCACCGGACGAGGCGGGGCGGGTCATGGCAGAGCGGGGTCCTGTGACGGTGGACCTGGAGCGCCAGGAGATCCGGATGCCCGACTGTACCATACCATTCCGCATGGATCCCTACCAGAGGACCGTGCTGCTGGAGGGGCTCGACGAGATAGCCAGAACCCTGGAGAGCGGGGGCCTCATATCCGCGTACGAGCGGGACCGCGGGCCCCCATCGCTGATGTGATGGAACGGACCGTCGCGCCGTTCCGCTCCAGAACGGCGGGCGACTCGGCGTCCAGCCATGGTGCGTCGCCTATGTCATATGCGGCCACGCCGCCCTCCGAGGCCATGTCCTGCAGTATGTCGTAGGAGAGGTTGACGGGGCCCCTCATATCACGTATCCTGTCCAGGACGGCCTGCCCCAGAATATACATTCCCAGGCACTCACAGTAGGGCAGCTCCAGCACGGGCTTCTCCTGGAACCGCACCACCATACCACCGGACACCACCGCAAAGCCGGTCTCTTCGGGGCGCCGGGAACGCACCGCCATGCAGGCGGCCGCCCCAGATTCGCGGTACCTCTCCGCCATGCCCCGTATGTTCAGGGCGCACAGGTTGTCGCAGAACCACAGCAGAAAGTCCCCCGGTATGTCGGCGTGCCGCAGGTCCCCGCCGGTGCCGCTTCCGGAGTCCTGCACGAAGGTTATCGGCTTGGAGCCGTACCCTGCATACCTGTGCCGTATCTGGGCGCCCATGCCCCTCAGGTCTGCTATTATGACAATGTCCGATATGGCGTCGCTGGCATCCATGTGGTTTATGACATGCTCTATCACGGGCCGGCCGCCAGCGGGCATCATGGCCTTGGGAAAGTGGTCCGTGAAGGGACGGGCCCGGGTGCCCCGGCCCCCGGCCATTATGACGCCAATCATCGGTAGGACTTTTGCTTGCGGCGCCGCGCCCCCGGCCCGCCGAACTTCTTGGGCTCCTTGCGCCGGGCGTCGCCGCTCACCAGGTACTTGTCGTACTCGCTGAGCCGCTTCCGCAGGTCGTCGCGGACCGGCTTCTGGAGGGGATGGTCCCGGGGTTCCTTGCGGGACTTTGTCCAGCCCACCAGGGCCCTGGATATGGCGATGGCCGCCGCCCCGGCCTGCCCCATGTAGCCGCCGCCGTGCACACGCACCGATATGCTGACCTTCTCCCGTATCTCACCGGCGACCTCTAGGGGGGCCAGTATGGTCTCCCGGGCCGTCTCCTGAGATATCATCTCGACGGGCACGTTGTTTATCCGGACGCTCCCGTTGCCCTTTCTTATGTGGACAAAGGCGCTGGCAGTCTTGCGGGTGGCAAAGTAAATCTCGGCCTTGGCGGTCATTCGGTCCACCCCACCGTCCTGCCCAGATCAGCCATCGTGGTGTAGCTGGCCGCCGCCCGGGTTATCCTGGCATTCTCTATGCGGGTCTTCTTGAGGGAGCGGACCCCCCGGGGTACCCCTATGTACGTCCGGAGCCTCTTGTGCGCCGCCCTTCCGGAGGGCTTCTTTCGGGGGAGCATGCCCCGGACCATCCTGTCCATTATAGTGTCCGGGCGCCGGGGGTGGAACGGGCCGTGCCGGGGGTGCAGTATGCTGGCTATCTCCAGAAAGTCCCGGTACTCGGATATTATGCTGGCGCGGGAGCCGCTTATCATTATCTTCTCGCAGTTGACCAGCGTCACCCGGTTCCCCTGCAGCAGCATCTTTGCCGCATACGAGGCCAGCCGGCCGGCTATGTGATCCGTGGAGTCCACCACTATGTGCTGGGGGGACATAGCGCCGTCAGCCAAGCAGCACCACCTCATGCCCGGTGGGCCGCTCGGACACGACACCGGTGTGGTCCAGTATGCGGCCCCCCGCCTTGCGTATCTTGGAGGCGGCCGACTCGGATATCCCGAAGCAAAAGAGCGACACCCCGTGGGATATGGCTCCCGTACCCAGCACCTTTCCGGGGAAGACGACTACGTCACCCTCCCTGGTGTGCGAGCCCAGATCCTTGATGTTGATGGTGCGCCTAGACGCCGACTGCTTGAGGGCGTACTCGGAGACCCTCCTCCAGATGGGCGCCTCGTGCTCGGCTGATGCCCTCTTCAGGTATCGGGCCATCCGTACCCGGTGCTCGTTAACCAACGGGGTTTGAGGCATTCTGACTCCAATATTAACCTAGGATTGGGCGGGGATGGCAGAGGCGCTCTCCCTGAATGACTCCAGGCGCCCGGCCAGCTCGTCCATGCCCGCCAGCAGTATATCGGCGGGATCCATCGCCCCGGCCGACTCCACGGTGAGCACCAGCCCCTCTTCCTCGGTGCCTGTCAGTATGGAGACGTTGGAGGCGTTCCACTTTGCGTGGTCGGTGCCCCTCCCCAGCCGGGCGTGGCACTCCACCTCGACCCTCTGGGACGGGGCCAACTGCACTATGGGTATGTCATCGGATACGGGCCTGACGGAGGGGTTGTCCGAGGAGATGCGGGCCGTGGTAAGGGTGGTGGTCTCGCCGGCGCTCCCAGAGTCCAGCGTGAGCAGGACCCGGCAGTTGGCGCACCCCTCCTCCCGACCGCAGTCGCACGTCTCGGGCGTGTTGAGCCTGCCCCGCTCCGTGATTAACGGTACGAGGCCCAGCCGGTGGGCCAGCCCCTCGTCGGCCAACACCGAGGTGTTCTGCACTATGTCCACCACGTCAACCGCCAGGACTGGGACGCCGTTGAGGCATATGCGGCGGAGGGCGTTAGCGTACTGTATGGGAAAGTTGTGTAGGCGGACCGTGATCTTGTCATCGTCCCGCGACAACACTTCTACCGAATACAACGCGGCGAAACTGCCGATGGTATACATAAAAACCTACCCGGACGCCGCCAGCATTGGATCCGGGAGCTGCCCAAGCGGGCAGAACGATGATGCTTGGCCGGGGCTGGCGCGTCGAGGCTGCCGCCATGCGTGGGTGCAGGCAATGAATGCCAAGATCAGTGCTGCAGCCATTGCAATATGGTGGAATGTCATTCCACAGCTAGTTTTTGGACAGGGAACAGTCGTACTGCCACGGCACATAGAGGTCCATCGCTCCGTTATTGTTCACAAGAATACCGGCAGCTGGTACCGTGACAGGCTGCCGCGTTGACCGTACACGGGAGATCGGTGCATGCGCGGCGATTTAATCCCGGGAACGCGCCGCAGGATGGAGTCGCGCCGGGCAGTGCTGTCTTTGCCGTATGCGTCCGGGGACGCGGTTCGTAACTGGAAATCAAGTGGAATTCTGCAGGGGAAGCCTCTGCTCTCATGAGGGAATTCGGTCTACTACTCGGACAGGGCGCCACCTGACTTCTAATCATGGACTGCGTCTCCATATTTTACGCATTTGTGGGTGCGTGGAACCTGAATAAACTGAGTGGTGGACCGAAGGGGATTTGAACCCCTGACCCCCCGCGTGCAAGGCGGGTATACTACCAGTCTATACTATCGGCCCGGTACTCGGACTGTCCTGTCTGGGGATTTTAAGTTTGGCAAGGGTTTTATGACCGGACGCGGCGGCAAACGCCATGGTGCTGCTTGAGTCCGGCGAGGCGCTCAAGACCGGCCAGAAGGCTCCAGACTTTGAGCTGCTGGGCGTCGATGGCAGAGTCCACTCCAGAACTGAGTATGAATCCAAGAAAGGCCTGCTGGTGGTATTCATGTGCAACCACTGTCCCTACGTCCAGGCCAAGACCGACACCCTCAACGAGATATGCCAAATGTACGGGGATCGCATAGGCATGGTGGGCATAAACAGCAACGATGCGGAATCATACCCGGAGGACAGCTACGACAACATGAAAAGGATGGCCGCCGAGAAGGGATATGGATTCGATTATCTGGTGGACGAGACGCAGGAGATAGCCAAGTCGTACGGGGCCATGTGCACCCCAGATCCGTTCCTGTTCGATGCCAAGCATAGGCTGGTCTTTCACGGCCGTCTAGATGATGGCCATGGCCCCGAGGGCCGCGTCACCACGAAGACCATGCTGGAGAACATAAAGACCTTACTGGACGGCGGCAAAATACAAAAGGACTTTGACCCGTCGATCGGCTGCTCCATAAAGTGGAAAACCTAAAATTGCCCATGGCGGGCCGGCTATCTGCGATGGGCTCGTAGCTCAGCTTGGCTGGAGCGTTCGACTGATAATCGAAAGGTCGTGAGTTCGAATCTCACCGGGCCCACTA
>JAGWAW010000120.1 GCA_021296165.1 Nitrosopumilaceae archaeon
TGGATGGCGGTGTCCTGGTAGACGCGCTCCACCTCAAGTAGGTGGGGTGTGGAGCTGCGGAGCTTCGTGAACTCCTTTTTCAGGTCAAACCGCGTCAGTGTCGGGTCGGCCAGCAGCCTCTCCACGGCCAGTTGTAGACAAAGCGCTGCGAGGCGCGTATCTGTTCCACGCGGCGCGCCTGCGCGTTGGTGAGGTATACCCGGAGTCCCTTGTAGCGGTGCATATATCTCTCTGGTACTATATGGTATATTTATGGTATAAAAGGAAAGTCTTGTGGTACCCGGGTGTTTGGTGGCCGTGCGTACTCAAGTATATAATTCCCCAGCCCTCCTGATTGCGCTTATAACAAAGCCGGGACACCCCTTGGCCATGGTCAGAAAGCGGGGCAAGATTGCAACGGTGGGGATTCTGGCGGCCATTACGCTGGCCAGCTTTGCAGTGTGGCTGATTCCGCAGAATACCGGAACCGTACTGGTCACCACCGACCACGGGGTCCTTCTGGACGCAACAGTTGCCATACACGACACCCTACGCGAGTCTTTGGACGAACAGTACGGCCTGATGCTTCAGGGAACTGTGTCGTCCGGTGAGTACGCAGAGGTCGCTGGAGTAATATCGGATCATGTCACCAGCCAGATAAGGACGCTGGCGTCCGCCGAGTCCCCCTCGGAGTGGGTGGAGAGCTACTCCCAGTATATCGAGTCGCTCCGGGCGTTCAACAGCATGATCCGCGAGACGGCGGTCGTTGCCGAGGCCATATCGGCGGGTGAGGATATATCACGCATGGAATCCCGGATAGCAGAGCTGAGGGCGCTATCCGCAGAGCACGCTGGTCTCTCGGATACGGCCAGGCCATGATCCCGTTCGTGAGCATAGTCATGATGAGGCAGGACGATCCCGCAAAGTGCACGGCGGCCCGGATGGTGAGGTTTGGCCTTGCCAGAGCAGTGAGGCGGATACACCCCCGCCACATAGTCCTGGATCCCTACGCCGACAAAGTCCTACTCCCCAGAGACGGGCGCCGGACAATATGCGCCGTGGACTGCTCGTGGAAGCTGGCCGCCGGGCAGTTCCGCAACGCCGAAAACGGCAGAAGGCTTCCCCCCCTGCTGGCGGGCAACCCGATCAACTACTCCAAGATAGGGATGCTGAGCACGGCCGAGGCCGTATCGTCGGCGCTCTTCATTACGGGCCGCAGGGATGCGGCGTCTTCCATACTGGACAAGTTCAGGTGGGGGCACACATTTCTGGAGCTCAACGCGGGCATTCTGGAGGAATATTCGGAGGCCCGTAACTCCGCAGACATACAGCACATATCGGAGTCGTACGGGCTGGCGGTCGCCCTCCCCGCCGCGGCGAACGGATCCTCTCAGCGCTAGCCGGGTGCATACCTGAAACCCTCTGCGGCCGGATTATTCCAGTGATATTATGCCCACGGTCACCAGATACTCTATCCCCCGGATGAACTCGCCGTCGGATATCTGGCCGTCGGCCCACCATCCGGCCGTGGACCGTATCCAGTCGGGTATGGCGGTGGCGTCCTGGCCGGGTATCGTGGCCGCGTCTATGACTATGATTCCCTCCTGCGCCAGGTACCGCATACCGGCCACAAAGTCCGCATCGGATATCTGGCCGTCGGCCCACCATCCGGCCGTCTGCCGTATCCAGTCTGGTATGGCGGCAGGCTGCGGCTCCGCCTGATCCGGCATGGTCTCCGGATCCGGCTCGGCGGGCGTCAGCACGAAAAAGTCCGCCGAATGTGAGGCAGGGCGCAGCACCGTCTCGGAGAGCGCAAAGACCTTGACAGTGGCCGCGCCGCCCGCCAATGCGGCGGTGTCCACGCTTATGACAGTGTCTCCGGCGTTTGCGTCGACCTCCCCGGATACGGCCACGCCGTCCGCGTCGCTCACGAAATACTTGACGGTGTCGGCATCCCAGACCGATACCGACACATCCAAGACCTGGCCGGGGGTCACGGTGGCCGGCACGCTGATGCCGTCTATCTGGGGTATGCTCACCGACTCGAATCCGGACCACTTGTCGGCTGCAAAGGGATATGATTCGTCGGTAAACTCCCGTACGGTTATGATGCGGGATTCCGGCGAGTATCCCTCCATCATGTACGGGCCGTTGCTAATCACGGCGTGTCCGTACCTGTCGATCCACGATATGGCCACCTGATAGCGCTCTCCGGCATCACCGGCCATCGCCGAGAGCGCCGCGGGCACCTGACCGCTCTCGGCGAATCCGGCCAGATACTCGCGCAGGATGGCCGTGTCCTCGGGCAGCAAGACGGAGAGCCAACTTACCTCCTTGGCGGTGGCCGCCGACCGGGAGAACGCCGTCTTTCCGTCCAGCACCGCCTGCTCCATAGCATAGTAGATCTCCCAAGGCATCGACGCGTCAGCGCCTGCCCACATGGCTATCTCGCCGTCGTCAAAGTGCCAATAGTCCACATACACCTCCAGCGTCTCGGGGCCCGTGATTCGGAACCCCTTGAACGTCTCTATCGACTGGGCCGCTCGCGGCGAAAAGTCGGGATCAAAGGTACGGTCGTTGTCCCCCGACTGCATACCCCACTCGGTGGAAAAGTACACCCCGTACATCACATCAGCCATAGTATATGGAATACCGTGGTGCCAGTTGCCCATGTCATACCGGAACGTCACGGCGCTGACCGCCTCTGTACCACTCCCCACCTCACTCCAAGACTGCGTCTCCACGTCCCACAGCACCGCGTCGGGGGGCACTTCCAGCGTGCCGCCGGGCCCGGCGGTGCGCGTCTCCCAAGTGGCAAGCACCGGCAGGGCCGAGCCTGAGTACGGGTGGAGGAATATGGCCGGGTCGTACAGCGTGTACCAGATGTGGTTGCTGTACAGATCGCTGAGACCCGCCACCGGGTTCCAAGCCCCCTGATACACCTGCTTTACACCTACGTCCAGTGTGGTATCCCCAGCCTGCCGCGCGTTTATCACGGTGAAGCGGCTGGGAAGCCCCGCCCCGAAGTCGTTTATGACGCCCTCCACGCTCTCGTTGGCAACATACTGTATTGTCCGGCCGGCCAGAAACGCCCGGACGCCCTCCTCGACGCCGATGGTCAGGGCATCTCGTATGAGTCCTGTCCTCTCCTCGGCGGACGTAAAGTTGCCCGTGTATATGGACTGGGTCAGTGCATCCAGGCGCGGGTTCTCGTAGTTCCAGAACGACGGGTCGTTGAATCCCGGCATGTTGGAGAACCAAGGTGAGTACATCTGCGCCAGTCCAGCGGAGTCGTACCGGACGAAGCCGCTCCGGCCCCACCCCTCAGTGTACAGGTGCCACTGCTGCTCGGCCGGATCCGAGCCATACACCACCACGAATGCCTTGTTCAGGTCCCCGAACTCCCTGTTCACCACGAAACCTGCCTTCTCCAGTTCCAGTGAGAGCGTTTCCCCGATGGACTTTCTGGTGGGGTCATCGCTGCGTATCACAAAGGTCAGCTCAACAGGACTCCCGTCCATTGTCCATACGCCGTCCTGAAGCGTGGCGCCGGCACCCTCCATGGCCCCGGATATCATCCGGTTGGCCAGCGTGGGGTTGTACTGGAAGTTGTACGATTCCAAGTCCCCTATGAGCGAGATGTATTCGGGGTCGAACGGCCCGTAGTAGGCGTTTAGGGGCACACCATACCCGCCCATCAGCTCGTTCACTATGAGGCTGCGGTCCAGCAGGTAGTTGACGGCAAACCGCACCTCGCGCAGGGAGAATGGGTTGAAGGGATCAGCCTCGGCGGGGTTCATAAGTATGCTGTACGAGTTCCCGTTGGACTCGTAGATGTTCAGGCCCGCCCGATCCTCGGCGGTGGCCAGTCTCTCGGAGGGGATACTCCAAAAGTACATGTCTATGTTGCCTTTGCGCACCTCTTCCAAGGCCGTGTTCTCGTCCAAGTACTGTATGAAGCGGACCTCCTCAAAGCCTGTCTCCGCGTACGCAGTACCCGCCGCCAGCGACGCTAGAAGCACCGTAAGGGCCACATAAGCCTTCACGGAGTGGCATACCATGGAGTAGTTATAAGAATTGTGCGGCCAGATTTTCGCAAGAACGGGAGCGGTATAAACAAGGCCTTTTCGATCTTGAACGGTCCGCCATATCACTAGAGGCACAGGGCGCAAAAAGCCCCCGAAAGGCAGGCCGTCGGAGGCGGCCGTCACGCACCACAAATTTCACATCTGGAGACACCAGACCCCGGGCGGGGACCGCTGAGACGTGGTCCCCCAGTGTACGAAGGATGGATGGGAAATGGCCTGGTTTGCAGGCGAGGGCTCCACATACAAGTGTCCGCACCGCGCCATGGAAGGGGCACATGCGCACGGCGGTGGTCGAACACCTGCTGCCTGTCACGTCAGTCCCCGCCGGAGCCATGAGGTGCTAATCGAGAAGCGGAAGCTAAAACCCCTAGGTACAGGACAGGGAGCACGCCCACCACGGCGGTATCGCGGCGAACGTGTAGTCAGACACGCAAGTGCGGCAAGTGCACGCGGCAGTTCCGGAACAGCCCAAAAAAGGTTCCTCCCGCAATATGTCGGGTGATGGGTAGGAAAAGTGCGTCTAGGATCTTGAACAGTCCTTCGGATCATGGCAGGCATGGCACGCAAGAAGCAC
>JAGWAW010000121.1 GCA_021296165.1 Nitrosopumilaceae archaeon
TGTGGGGTTATAGATCCCTTCCGGTTTAACCACGTGGTTAAGGACCGAAACTACCCCCACGATTAGGAATATGAGCGATGTGTGATAGCCCGTTTTTGTGGGCTGTGAAATCTGTGTGCTGGGTGTCGAATCTGTGTGGTAAGAAGATTTTTGTTCAGTATCTTCAGGGGCACACACGCTAGTTCCACCACGCTGCCTCCGTTACACAAACGTTACGCCCATCACACAGATGTTACAGCAGATCCCATCACACAAATATGTTACAGTCTCCTGGCAGTCCCATGCTTAATAACCTGTATGTGGTAAAAACCGAGCATGGGCGGCATCGATACCGTACGGCGCTGCTACGATGTGGTGGCCTCCGGTGGCGTCATAACCGATGCGGAGGCGCGGGATCTGCTGAACGTGCCAGACGATGCGTTGCCCGCACTGCTGGATGCGGCCGGCCGCCTCACCCGCGCCATGCGGGGGCCGGAGGTCGACGTAGAGCAGCTCCACAACATAAAGAAGAACGCCTGCAGCGAGGACTGCTCGTTCTGCGCCCAGTCGGCCTTCTTTGACACGGGCATAGAGACGTACCGACTTCCCCCCGCCGAGGAGATCATAGAGGGCGCCAAGGAGGCCCGGGCAGGGGGGGCCGACTCGTACTGTCTGGTGGCGGCTTGGCGGGAGCCCCCGCCGGCAGACTTTGAGAGCGTGTGCGGCATCGTGCGGCGCATACGCTCCGAGACAGGAATGGAGGTGGAATGCAGCTTGGGATTCCTCACCGCGCGCCAAGCCGGGGCCCTCAAGCGCGCCGGAGCCAGGCGCTACAACCACAACTTGGAGACGGCACCCTCCAAGTTCTCCCAGATATGCACCACCCACACCTTTGCGGACCGGGTGGAGACGCTGAAGCGTGCCCGGGGGGCGGGACTGGAGTTGTGCACTGGGGGGATAATCGGGCTGGGCGAGACCCGGGCCCAGAGGCTGGAGCTGGCCTTGGAGATCCGCCGCATACGCCCCGAGGAGGTGACAATAAACATACTGGTGCCGGTGCCTGGCACCCCGCTGGAGTTGCAGGTGCCCCTGCCGCCCGGCGAGATATCGCGGATGTTCGCCCTGATGCGGTTCCTGCTGCCGCGCTCCATAGTAAAGATATCCGGCGGCCGGGAGACGGCCACCGACGATGCCGGCGAGGCTCTGCTGGGCGGGGGGGCCGACGGCATAATCACCAACGGATACCTCACGATGCCCGGGAACGCGCCCGGCCGGGACTCCGAGATCATACGCCGAGCACGCCTTGAAGCGTAGTCTGGATCATGTGGCCGGGAGCCTAGAGGAGCTGAGACGGGGGTCGCTGTACCGCTCGCTGCGGTACGGCCGTGCAGAGGGCCCCCGCATCACGCTGGACGGGCGCACAATGATAAACCTGGGCTCCAACGACTATCTGGGGGCGCGGGGCCAGGTGCACGGCGGCCCCCGCTCGGCCAGCTCCCGGCTGGTCGCTGGAAACGACGACTCGTACCGCGCCCTGGAGGGGATGCTGGCGGCGCACCTATCGGCCGAGTCCGCCCTGGTCTATCCCACCGGATACATGGCATCCTTGGGCGTGATACCGGTACTGGGCGTGGCCGGATGCACAATATTCAGCGACGAGCGCAACCATGCCAGCATAATAGACGCCTGCCGGCTGGCCGGCGGGCGCACCGCAGTATTCGGGCACAACGACGTGGACGGGTTGGACCGCATGCTGTCCGATACGGAGGGGGACGCGCTGGTGGTGACCGAGGGAATATTCAGCATGGACGGCGACTACTCGGACCTGCGGGGCATAGTCGAGGCGGCCTCCCGGCGCGGGGCGGCCGTTATAGTGGACGACGCGCATGGCGACTTTGTGGCGGGACCGGAGGGAAGGGGCACCGCCCACATGTTCGGCGTCTCCGGGGAGATATACGCCACCATAAGCAGCCTGAGCAAGGCCCTGGGCGCTTTTGGCGGGTACGTGGCCGCCGATAATCCCGTGACGGATCTGCAGGTGAACCGCTCCCGGCCATTCATGTATACGTCGGCGCTGCCGCCAGTCCTAGTGCATGATGCCATATCGCGCATGGGCGCGGACCTGGAGGCGCGGCGTAATCTCCTGCGGCACAACACGCGCCGCATCTCCGACGGGCTGGACGACATGGGATTCGGCCCGGCGAGCGGCACACACATCATACCTGTCATAATAGGCGGGGAGCAGGATGCGGTGGAGTTCTCCCGCATACTGGCCGAGAACGGGGTCTATGCGCCCGCCATCAGGTACCCCACGGTGCCCCGGCGCGAGGCGCGCATACGCGTCTCAGTTACAGCCTCGCTGGATGATTCGGACATTGACACGGTACTAGCCGCCTTTGAGGAGGGACGGCGACGCGTCTACCGTAGCTGATCAAAGTTGCCGAACATGGGAGATCCCATGAAGAATGCGAACGAGATCAGAATCGCCAGCAACGCGCCCACCATTGCAAAGCGCTTCTTGTTTACCATATGGCGCCTCCCCAACGCCCGTTAAAAAACGCACTGGCGCGACGCTCGGCACGGCAAACGTTTTTGAGAGGCGCAGCGGGGGTCCCACCATGACCGAGTCTGAGATAGTAGAGATGCGGGGGCACCTGATCGACTCGATGATCCTGGCCAACGTGATGATCAGGGTGGTGGACAGGGGCGGCAGGTACGAGTTTTTGGAGTTTGACGTGGGCAAGAGTCCCACCGACGCCAGCTACGCACGGCTCCGCGTCACCGGCCGGGACTCGGTCCACCTGACCGAGATACTCGACGACATACATCAGGAGGGCGCCACCGAGGTCTCGCCGGGCGAGGCGACGCTCCGGAAGGCCCCCGCGGACGCGACCCTGCCGGTCGACTTTTACAGCACCACCAACAACGAGACCCGGATATATCTGGGGGGAAAATGGCTGACGACCCAAAAACAGATGATGGACAAGTGCATCATAGTGCATGAGGAGACGGCCAGCTGCACGCCAATCCGAGAAGTCAGGAAAGGCGACATGGTGGTGTGCGGCGAGGAGGGCATCAGGGTGGTGCCGCCCCCGAGGCCCCGCGCAGCGACGGGCCTCTTTGAGTTTATGAACAGCGGCAGCTCCAGCGAGAGGCCCACGCAGCACATAGCCAGGTCGGTGGCCGCCGACATATACAACACCAAGAAAGAGGGCGGCCGCATAGTCATAGTGGGGGGGCCGGCCATCGTGCACACGGGCGGCGCCCCATCGGTGGCCGCACTGATCCGCGACGGCTACATAGACGGAGTGTTGGCAGGCAACGCCCTGGCCGTGCACGACATAGAGAATGCCCTGTACGGAACGTCGCTGGGGATGCGCGTCAAGAATGCCACCCTGGTCAGCAAGGGCTACCGCAACCACATGGACACCGTAAACGCCGTGTTCACCCACGGCTCCATACCAAACATGGTGGAGAAGGGGGTGCTAAAGCGCGGCATATTCTACGAGTGCGTGAAGAGGGGGGTGCCCTTCGTGCTGGCCGGCTCCATCCGTGATGACGGTCCGCTGCCGGACGTCATTACAGACGTGGTGGATGCCCAGAGGGAGTACAAGAAGGTGCTGAAGGGCGTCGACATGGTGATCATGATATCGACGATGCTCCACTCCATAGCCACCGGAAACATGCTGCCGTCCACGGTGCGCACCATAGCCGTGGACATAAACCAGTCCACAGTCACAAAGCTGCTGGACCGCGGAACGTGGCAGGCTCTGGGAATAGTCACCGACGTGGGGGCGTTCCTGCCACTGGTGGAGCGGGAGATTGCCGGGATGGCGTCGGCGTAGTACTGACGCAGGACGTCGACATAATAAGCTGCATCAGGTTCTGGCGCTATCGGCAAACTTTAGGCGGGCTGCGCCGGCGCGTCTGGCCGGACGGCAAGGTGATCCTATTGGTATTTTCGCCATTCTGCATTGGGGAATATTCGTAATCTCTACAAATCACTACAGCTGAGCGTGAATCTGTTGCAAAGTTGGGGTTGTAATTATTCTGCATTGTAAACGGATACCACCACGTAGCCAGTATGCGCAGACCCGGACCAGAACACAAGAGCAGGTTGCAACCGGTCTGATCTTGGAGCGGCTGTCCATGCACGTTCACCATAACAAGTGCAGGAATCAGAGCAACCGGTGCGGCAAGCGCTTACAATCTATTTTTGTGCTCGGGTATTGACATGTTCCTGAAATTCGGGTTTTAGGAAAGACGTGATGGCTGTATGACACTTTATCATATGTGAAGACAGGTCTGACATCTGCACTCTCAACGATATGGCACCAAAGTCCACGTAGTATATACTGGCTGGTTTTAACCAGGTTACCCACATCACAAATGCCGGGGATGGGCGCTTGCCATGGGGGCTTGGGAGGTACCGAGCGTGGGTCTTTTTTCGACTCCGCCACGCATCTGAGAACTAAAACAACTCCTGCGATTTGGAGTGTGAGAGACTTTGTTTTTTCATCGAGACACGTTTGCCACCGTAATGTACGCGCATTCATACCATGACGCTCATATTCCAAATGTTGGGGGTAACTGATCGGGCAGTTTGGGGCCGCTCTCGCTAGCATTCTGCCGGTTGGCGG
>JAGWAW010000122.1 GCA_021296165.1 Nitrosopumilaceae archaeon
CTTCCCGCGGGTCAGTTACAGCTGATCTAATTAGATAATGGCCCTCCCACTCACCCACAACATTCTGTAGATGAGCGACGCAGGTTCGGCAAGATACGTGGCACCGCACGGATCCTCAAGGCGCCCGGCCGCCTTGCTGCGCCAGGGCTCGGCATGCCGATACCGCTGTACCCGAACAACAGTAGAGCGGCCGCAGAACCCCGGCCACGCCGGGCGCCACCGGCCTGCATGCCTGACGACTGGGCGGCATGTATTTGGGGGCGGGCATCCGTTTTGGAAATAAATCTACCACATATTACAGTAGGGATAATTTTGGGTCAAAATCAACAAACATGGCCAACATCCAAAGCCGAGTGAGAAATATTATTTGTGTTAGGATGCTGATCTAATTTTAGCGGTTATACGATCGTAGATAACAATACACAACAACCCCGACATGCGTGCCAAAGCCGGTCATGGATATGCTGGGATGCCCGCCCTGCATCAAGTTCGCAATCCGCGACGGCCCTGTGATGGTGGAGCGGCCCAATATGTGGGGCCACATCGTATTATGCTGTGCGATATTTTTGTTCAACAAGGTGTCCGGGAACCTCTCTTTTATGTGATGCATATAAAGCAGCCCAAAGACCATCTAGACGGATAGGGCATGGCGGCAACACGGCAGGGACAAACCGGCTCCAGGGGGATGCCCGGACCGCCTGATGGCGATGCTGCAATATTCGAGGCGGAGCTGTGGGAGATGACCGACGCCCTGCGGGGCAGCATGGATGCCGCCGAGTACAAGCATGTCGTCTTGGGCCTTATCTTTCTCAAGTACGTATCGGATGCCTTTGGGGAGGCCCGGGCCAAACTGATCTTGGCGCAGGGCGCAGATCCCGAGGATCCCGACGAGTACCGCGCCCAGAACATATTCTGGGTACCGCAGGAAGGGCGCTGGTCAAACGTCAAGGCCCAAGCCCGCCAGCCTGCCATAGGCCAGATCGTAGATAACGCCATGGCGGCCATCGAAAGGGAGAATCCGACCGTCAAAGACGCACTGCCCAAGAACTACGCCAGACCGTCCCTGGACAATACGCGCTTGGGCAGGATAATCGACCTCATCGGCAACATACGGGTGGGTGGTGGGGCGTCCAGATCCGGGGACGTGCTGGGCCGCGTCTACGAGTATTTTCTGTACAGGTTTGCCAGTGCCGAGGGCAAGAAGGGCGGCGAGTTCTACACCCCGCGGAGCGTGGCCAGGCTGCTGGTCGAGATGCTCCGGCCGTACGGACTCGTCTATGACCCCTGCTGCGGATCCGCAGGGATGTTTGTCCAGTCGGTGGAGTTTGTCCGCGCCCACGCCAGCGGAAACGGCAACGGAGACAGGGCCGCGGCGGACATATCCGTGTATGGTCAGGAGTCAAACTATACTGCTTGGCAGCTGGCCAGGATGAACCTGGCCATCCACGGCATAGACGGGAGCCAGATATCCCACGGAGACAGCCTACACGATGACCGGCACCCAGACCTGAAGGCAGACTGCATACTGGCCAATCCACCCTTCAACGTCTCTGGGTGGGGGGGCAAGCGTCTACAAGGTGATCAGCGCTGGGTCTACGGGACTCCGCCGGAGGGCAACGCCAACTTTGCCTGGGTGCAGCACATGGTGCACCACTTGGCGCCCTCCGGTGCGGCGGGGCTTGTGCTGGACAACTGGTCCATGTCGTCCAACCGGTCCGGTGAGGGGGAGATCCGCAGGAGGTTGGTGGAGGCAGGCTTGGTGGACTGCATGGTGGCCCTGCCCGGCCAGCTCTTCTATTCGGCCCAGATACCTGCCTGCCTGTGGCTTCTGTCCAGGGATCGCGTGAGCCGTCGCCGGCGGGGCGAGGTGCTGTTCATCGATGCCCGCAGGATGGGCCGGATGCTGGACCGAACCCATCGCGAGCTCGCCGAGGACGACATAGAACGGATAGCGGGAGTCTACCGCGCATGGCGCGGCGAGAGGGGAGCCGCCGGGTACGCCAACGTGCCCGGGTTCTGCAAGAGCGCCACGCTCAAGGAGATCCGCAGGCACGACTGCGTTCTGACGCCGGGCCGGTACGTCGGCGCCGAGTCCAAACCGGACGACGGCGAGCCGCTCGAGACGAAGATGTCCCGGCTGGCGGAGCAGTGGAGAGAGCAGCGGGCAGAGGCAAGGAGGCTGGACGCGGCCATAAGCAGAAACATGGAAAAGCTGGGGTTTGGAGGCGGGCGGGCATGAGCCTGGACCTCACGCCGCTGGAGATGGCGGTTGGCCAGCTCAAGTTCGCCCTGGACATGTACGACACCAAGCCTGCACAAGACGACCCGGATATTCAAAAGTGCATGCGCGGTAACGTGATCCAGACATTTGAGTACACGTACGAGCTGTCCTTCAAGATGGTCAGGCGGCATCTGAGTATGGCCTCGGGCAGCCCCGACACAATTAACGCGATGACCTTCAGCGACGTAATCCGCGAAGCGTACGGAAAGGATATTGTACGCTCCGACGTTGTTGCCTGGCGCAAGTATCGCGACCGCCGCGGAATCACCAGCCACGCCTACAACGAGGACAAGGCACAGGAGGTGTTTGTGGGGGCGCCCGACTTTCTGGACGAGGCGCGCTATCTGCTGGACCGCCTGCGGGAGAGGAACAAGTCCCTTGGTTGACCCGGTAGACATCAGCCCGGATCATCTGGACGTCGTACGCAATATACTGCGCGAGCACCTCCCGTCGGGCGTCAGCGTATGGGCGTTCGGGAGCAGGGCGGACTGGACCACAAGGGACTCTTCTGACCTAGATCTGGCCTTGGAGGGAAGTTCTGCATTGGACTACAACATCATGCTAGCACTGGACACCGCATTTGAGGAGTCTAGCCTGCCCTACAAGGTAGATGTCGTAGACCTCAATCAGGTCAGTAGCAGCTTCAGGCGGATAGTCGGGACTCAAAAAATCCTTCTGACTGACACTGATAAACCGGGGAGTGCGGGTGACCGATGGCCGAGCCTGAAGTTTGGCGATTGTGCGGAGCTTGTGAGCGATACGGTTTCACCGGCAGGGCCATGCGATACCCTGTATGTTGGCTCGGAGAATATGGGGTACGGCGTTCTGTCCCCTATCGGCTGTGATACAGGCGAGGATAGCAGCATAAAGAGGCGTTTCCGGCGCGGCGACATACTTTTTGACAAACTGCATCCATACTCTCATAAAATAGCCAGAGCAGATTTTGACGGTGTCTGCTCGACGGATATTTGGGCAGTAAGGCCCACCACAAAGACTGACGCAGACTTTCTGTTTTACCTGATGGCCTCAAAGGAGTTTGCAGATGCGGCAACGCGCGGTTCAGAATGCACAAGAATGTCACAGGCAAAATGGGAGTGGGCATTACGATATGAGGTTCCCATACCACCACTTAGCGATCAGAGATCTATCGCTTACATTCTAAGAACTCTGGACGACAAGATCGAGTTGAACCGGCGAACGAACCATACTCTGGAAAGTATGGCGCGGGCGCTGTTCAAGTCGTGGTTTGTGGACTTTGATCCGGTTCGTGCCAAGACAGATGGCGCTTGGAAGCGGGGGGAGTCGCTACCGGGCCTGCCCGCACACCTCTATGGGGTGTTTCCCGACGGTATGGTCGAGTCGGAGTTGGGTGATATTCCGGAAGGGTGGTACCTAAAGCCCCTTGATGAAATAGCAGATTATCGAAACGGGCCTGCCTTACGGAATCATAGACCGGTGAATGACGAACCACGACTGCCTGTCGTAACAGTTGAACAATTGAGGAAGGGGCAGGCCGATGGCAAAGAGTGGGCTAAGGGGAATATTGCTCCAGAATGCATCATTGATGACGGCGATGCCGTTCTTTCATGGTCGGGCAGCCTGCTTGTTAAAGTCTGGTGCGGCGGCCGTGCCGTACTAGACCGGCATTTATTCAAGGTCACCCCAATCGAATGCCCAAAGTGGTTTTTGCTGTATTGGATGGAACAACATCTAAAGATGTTTCAAGGTATCGCTGCCGACAGGGCCACAACTATGGAACGCATTCGCCGTCACAATTTACATGCAATAAAGTGCATAGTTCCTGACAAAAACTTTCTCAATGCAGTTAACAACATGTTTGAAAGCCTACTTGCCAAACAAATACTGAACGATATACAATCTCGTTTATTGGTTAATTTGCGTGATACCCTGCTGCCGAAGCTCATATCCGGGAAACTGCGAGTATCCGCCGTAACCCGCCGGGGCAAAAAATTACCCGGTTCGATGAATTTACAGTAGAGAGGGCCGCCTTGGAGTGGCTGGCCCCAGCAGGGCTGACGAGTTGTACATATATGCACCATTGCCCCTAGTACCATCAATGCTGAGCGCAATACATGCGAGTAGACAGTGGAGAATGCGCATAATCGCCTATGCATCAAGGCGCCTGCCGGTACGGGCGCTAGAAGCGCATGCCCAGCAGCCCGCCCTCGTCCGAATCATCGGTCAGTGTCATCACCACGTGGCTACCAAAGTCAAAACCGGGATCAAAATCCCTCTCCGGAGACGTGATCTGTAATTAAAAATCGTACGGCCCCCGCCCACGCCGGCCAGCCACAGCACCTCAGAGGATGCCGTC
>JAGWAW010000006.1:0-21048 GCA_021296165.1 Nitrosopumilaceae archaeon
CGGCCGTATCAAATTGATATTCCTGCCGCCGCACACACCACAGCTGAACCCCATCGAGATACAGTGGCGTGTGCTGAAACGCCTGCTGGCCTGCCGGTACTTTGAGACGCTGGAAGAGATCAAAAACGCCATCGAGGCAATCGTCCAGGGAGAGATGAAGCCGGTCCGCCTCATGCCATACCTGACTGACCGGTACAGGCCCGCGTGAGGCGGCAACCGCGCGCCCATGATGCTGATCAATTTCACGCTTGGTGCCATTCCCGACGGGTACGACGTGCCGCAGATGTCCCATTTCTGACCATATTTCCGCACTCGCACCGCCCCTCCCATTCCGCCATACCCGTCGTCCGGCCCACATGGGGCAAAAGCCGGGAATGACGGCCGCCAAAGAGCTGTGCCGCGGCATTTGGTTCTGGTATTGAGCGGATCTAAATGTCCCCCACTACGCGTTCATGGCGATCATATTTTACTGAGATCCTCCAATCGTTTGGATCTGCACTATGCGGTACTTCCCAATTCACGCACGATCAGCTGGGTGGACCTGACTTGGTACGGTGCGCGGTGGGCTGGAGGAGGCCTAGCCGCAGGATGCCCGAAGGCGCGCGCGGCCAGCAGACACACATGCGTCTAATCCTTGGCAAGATGCAGGACAAAGCTTGGATCCAGCCTCTTGGCGGCCATGAAGCACTCTGCCACATCCTCAATGCTCCCCGCCTGGTACAGCAAGGCGCCCTTGTTGCCGTGGGCTATAGCATAGCCTGGATCCGCCCTGCTCGACCTCTCAAAGCAGCGCATGGCCTCATCCATGCTGCCCATGCCCGCCAGCGCCGCCCCCTTGTTGCTGTACACACGGGCGAGGTCGCGGTTGGCGCCCTTCACGCGTTTGCAGAGATCTATCGCCCTGTCGTGGTACGGCAGGGAACCGGCCGACCTTCCAGACATGTGCATTATCAGCCCCATTTTTTCGTGCGCGTGGTCGGTGTTCTCGTCCAGGCCCAGCGCCTTTCGGCAGCAGTCCTCGGCCTCCCCCAACCTGTCCATCTCAATGAGCACCATGGCCTTGTTTACGTGCAGGAATGAAGAGTCGGGCCTGTCGCCGATTATGCCGTCCAGGCGCCGCAGGGCCCCGGCCATGTTGCCCCGCTCAAACATGCGCACAACCATCCCGAGGTCGATGCCGGGCCTGACAACCCCAAATAGGTCCGCTCGGCGGTCCCCATCGTCGTCGGCCCCGCGGCCGCGCGTTCCGGCCCTGCCTGCTTTGCCCCTCAACACAACCGACCCGCGCCGCCAGACGCCGTGCCACATGGTAGCATGGATGTGGTGTCGGGCCGTCCGTATTAACCGTGGCGGGAGCTAGAGGATGATCAATCATCATGACTTAGGATCTGGTGTCAAGCTCGTGACCCGGCCGTTAAACTCGTGACCTGAAAAAGGAGTCAGGCCGCCAGGGATTGTGACGCAAACGCCATCGGTCCCCGCCCGTCCACGCCACGCGCGCATTGCGGTCAAGCCACACACGCCCCCTCCCCCGGTAGGTGTCAAAGAGTGTGGGCGTGGTTCGGGGCGCCACGGGCACCGTTTGACGGGTTTTTGTTGCCGGATAGCCCGAGCCATACACCGTGAGACGGCCGGTCTGGCCTAATTTTGGATAAGCTGGACGCAAAAGAACCCCTATATTGGTGCGGGTGTCGCCGCTCCCCGCAGTGGAGGACGCTGACGGGTACGCCGGGTGGTCTTACAGGCCTACCCGGGAGGAGATCCGGAGGGAGTGTGAGCGGGACGAGTACCGGTCCGGCTCCAAGACATACGACGAGGGGGGTGTGCTGTTCGCCGAGCTGAGCCGGGGCGAGATCGTCGCCGCGGTGCGGGGCTACTACCGGAACGAGGCGGTCCACCTGGATGACAACACCAGAAGGCACAGGTGCAGCTGCCGGAACTCCGCATGGGTGTCGGGACACTGCGAGCACGTGGTCGCCGTCCTGCTGTACATGGCAGACAACATGGAAGACATCGAGGACGCCGAGCAGGTCCGGCTGGATTCGGCCGACACGCTGCTGGAGAGGGCGCCTCCAGCGGACCTGCGAGACTTTGTGGCCGACCGCCTGCGTAACGACCCGGTGATGTACAGCGACTTCCTGAAGCGGTTCAAGCTGAGCGACGCAGGCATTCCCCGAAACTACGCGAGGCTCCTCAAGAACCTGTACGGGAAGTATGGGGATCAGGTCAGGGGGACCGTGCGGTTCGGGCGCCTGTTCAAGATCATACGGCAGAGGCGAGAGATGGGGATGCACGCCGAGACGACCTCCGCATACAGGACGATATTGGAGTCCATACACGGGCACATGGACATGTTTGACGACGACCAGTACTACGCGGACTGCCTGGCGGAGGCGCTGGAGGGGATGGCCGACTCGGTGGCGCGGGAGGACCTGCCACCGGACAAAAAGCGCGACCACATATCGTACCTTTTTTCCAGATGCACCGACATCTGGTATGATGACTACTGGCCGCACTACCGCATGGCCCTGGAGGCCATCTGCGACACTCCCGCCGATCTGGAGTACTGGCGGTCGCTGGTGAAGGGCCGCCTGGACGCAGATCCGGATACGGCGGTGCGGGCCGGCCTGCACCACATGGAGGCCCACATACTGCACACCACCGGGTCCACCGAGGCGGCGCTGGACCTGCTCTCCGGCCACTATTCCGAGGACCGGGACCTCTGCCTGAAGTACGCCCTCCTGCTGCGACACGCCGGCCCCGTCCGGGCGCGCAGGGCCGGCGAGCAGATCCTGGCCGCATACCCCGACGACGTCGACGTGATAAAGGAGCTGCTGCCCCTGTACGACGACTCCAGTCCCGCGTACCCCCGGATACTGGGCCGGGTCTTTCTGGCCACCGGGGAGTGGGAATACCTCTCCACGCTGAAGAGGCTGTCCAGGGACTGGTCGAGGACGCTGAAGGAGATGGCCGGGGAGCTGGCGCGCTCCGGCCGCCACGAGCGCGTAGTGGACATGTACCTCAAGGAGGGCATGCACCACGAGGCCATGGGCGCGGTGGAGTCAGCCAACGACATAGACATATACGAAAAGTACGTCGGAAGGCTGGCCAAGATGCACCCGGAGAGGTACGCGCAGGCATACGGCAACAAGGTAAGGATATTCATAAAGGTGCGCAGCGCCCGGGACCACTACGAGAACGCGCGCCGCCATCTGGAGAGTATCCGGGACATCCCGCGAAGCGAGGCGGCGTTCAGGAAGCTGCTGAGTGTCATCCGCGCCGAGCACTCCAGAAAGTACGTGCTCCAAGAAGTGCTACGGGGATTGTAGGCCCAGCCAAACCGTGTATCCGGACGGCGTCCTCTCGGCGCGCAGGGAGCCGGCGGGATCCCTGACCTGCACGATCTCGCCCCCTCTGTCGACGTACAGGTAGCAGTCAGCCCGCAGCGTTCGGGCCCGGAGCCACTGGTTTGTGGTGAGGCGCACGGCCCCGTCTTGGACATCTGCTGCCAGTATGAACCGCACCGAGCCCTCGCCGGCGGACTTTACGTCAAAGCCGTGGCCCTCGGACCGCGCATCCCGGGCATCCCTGCCAGCCAGCAGCTCCTCCCGGATCGCCGCACCCACCGCCGCCTCCCGCCGCCCGGCGGCCTCGGGATCCCCCGGAGCCACCCGGACCACGCCGACCACGTGGGGGGGCTCGGGGGACATCTCCACGTCACGGCTCATCCGCAGCCTCAAGTCCAGCCTGGCTTGGCGGTATCGCCGCCGCTCCCGTCGCTTGTTCAGTATGGCGAGATCCACCCTGTCCCCGTCGGCCTTCTTCTCCAGGAGATCCGTTATGTCGTCGCCGATCTTGGCCAGAATGTCGTCCATCGATCTCACGCCGTACTTTTGCGAGGCCTCATTATGCCGCCGCCTGTCCCCGAGGACCTCCTCGGCGTATCCGTCCATCGCCGCGGCGGCCTCCCTGACCGCGGCGCGCCTTGCCGGCCCCTGATCGCCGGAAGGCGCCCCGCCCCCAGGCTCCAGATCCAGCAGGACCGACGGGGGAACCCGCTCCGCCGCCCCCGACCTTCCGTCCACATATACGGCCACCAGCTTGGCCGCCGCGGTCATCCCGGAGCCGTCGACCACCCTGCACTCGCAGAAGACCACGTGGCCATCCATCACACAGGACGAATCCGTGAAGGCGGCGCCCACCAGCGCCAGCTCCCGCCACATCCCGGCCGCCCGCTCCATGGCCTCGTCGAAGGCGGGGTGGCCGAAGGTTATCAGATCGGTCCCGGGCTGCTCCATCCGGACACGCTTGTCGAAGGTGGCCGCGTGGTACTCCTCCGGCAGGCCCGGCCACGCGGGCATGCGCACATGTGCCAAGCCATTCTCCCGGAATTCCACGCCCCCGCCCGAGGCGTCCAGCACGCTCCGGAAGAACTCCCCGGCATACTCGGGGACCAGCTGCCTCTCCCGGGAGACGTCCATCGTGTCCCTCAGGGGGGCATGGTCTATGTATTTGGAGGCCAGGCCGTCCTTGAGGTACTCCAGTATACGCCGGTTGTCCTGCTGCATTGCCTCCCGCATGTCCCGCAGTATGACGCGCTGGCTCCGGGCGCGCACTGTGGCATCCAGCATCATCTGCGAAAGCGTCTTGCCCGGCACTATGTCGCTGATTACGTCAAAGACCTTGTCGCTGCCTATGGCCGCCTTGATCTCCTGAATCTTGTCAAAGAGCGTCTGCATTATCTGGCCCTCCCGGGTGTTGGCGTATATCATGTTGAAGATGAGTACGGGGCGCTTTTGCCCGTACCGGTGTATCCGGCCCATGCGCTGTTCCAGGCGGTTCGGATTCCACGGCAGATCGTAGTTCACCATGATGTGGCAGAACTGCAGGTTTATGCCCTCGCCGGCTGCCTCGGTGGCCACCATGACCCGGGTGCGGTCCCTGAATACGCACTCGGCATCCTTGCGGTCGGCCGGGCTCATGGCCCCGTGTATGACGTTCACCGGATATCCCAGATCCGCTATCTTTCCGGCCAGGTGCCCCATGGTGTCCCGGGACTCGGTGAACACCAGCACCTTCTCGTCCGGCTCGCTCCGGTCCAGGGCCTCCAGAGTGCCCCGGAGCTGGCGGAACTTGGTCTCCGCACCCCTCTCTATGATCCGGGAGGCCCGCGCGATCAGCGAGTCTATGGAGTCAATCTCCGCCTCCAGATCCTCCCGACTGCGCGCGGCGCTGAGCATCTCCCATTGGCCCTCCGCCTTCCACCGCTCCGCCTCGGATGCCTCCTCTATGCTGCCCGCGCCGGGCAGGGGGCCCGCCGGAGCCGCGCGCGGCGGCGGGCTCCCGGCGGCCATCTCAGCCAGCCGGCCCCGCCGGCGCATCAGCGACTCCCTGAGGGCAAACGTGCTGGAGGCGAACCGGCGCTGCAGCAGCACCAGGGCAAAGGCGACGTTGCTTCCCCGGCTGGAGATCAGGGCCAGCTCGTTCTGCCTCTTGATGTAGCGGGAGAGCTCCGCGTACAGTGCCCTCTCCGGGGCGGAGAGCCTCACGTCCGGGGTCTCCACACGGCGGGGAACAAACAGGGGGCGGCCGTCAAAGTCCACCATATCCTCCTTGGCCCGCCGGAGGAACAGGGGGTTGTTCTTGTCGCGGACAGACTCGTCCATCATGGTCTCGGCGGCAAAGTAGCCCGGCTCCAGCAGGTCCAGCAGGAGCCGAAAGTTGGCGGGATCCCCCTTGTGCGGCGTGGCCGTCAAGAACAGGAGGTGCCGGCTTGCCGACGAGAGCGTCTCGCCCAGCCGGTAGCGCCTGGTCTTGGAGGTGGAGCCGCCGGAGCGGTAGGCGCTCATCTTGTGTGCCTCGTCCACCACGACCAGATCGAAGCTTGTCCCTTGGAGGGAGTCCAGCACGTCGACCTTTTTGGCAAAGTCCATGGAGGTTATGGCCTGGTCCCCGTTCCACACGTGCCCACCGCCGCGCCGGAACTGTTCCCGCCCCACAACCTCAAAGGTCTCGTCGAACTTGTCCTGCATCTCCCACCGCCACTGCTCCCGGAGGGGGCCGGGGACCACCACCAGAACGCGCCGGACGGCCCCCCGCATCTTGAGCTCCTTTATCAGCAGGCCCGCCATTATGGTCTTGCCGGCGCCCGGGTCGTGCGCCAAGAGGAACCGTATGCGGGGCATCTTGAGGAGGTTGCCGTATACGGCCTCTATCTGGTGGGGGAGGGGATCCATCCTAGATGCGCTCATAGCCAGCAGCGGATCGTACTGGAACGCGTACCGGAGCCGCCTGCCCTCGATGGCCAAGAGGGCCGCCCGGGGATCGGCAGCCACCGGGCCGCTGGGCGTGCGTGGCGCCGTCATGGCGGGCCGACGGGGTGGGCCACATATAACGAATAAGTCTGCCTTTAGGAAGTGAATCTGGGCGTCAACCGGGGTGAAATGGGCCTAAGCTTGATGAAATCGGCTTGATGATTGTATGAAAGTCTTGACTAATCGGTGGGCGGCCTGGGCAGCTCCGCCGAACTGCCCCGGAGATTGGGCAGGTAGAGACGATGTAGCATCCACGTCGAACTCCTTACGGGGTCCCAGCGAGTCTATCGCATCCTTGGCTTCCCCTATGGCCTTGCGCATCTCCTCTGTGGAGGGGCGCTCATATCCGCCCCCTAAGAGTAGGCTCACTCCCGGCGGCACAATTCCGTGGCGCCCGTATTTGTCCAAGAACCTGATCAGCTTGGTGGCGAGCCAGCGATCACGCACTTCGCAGTATAGGTATATTTTCCGGCTGTGCGGGGAGCCAAGTCGTGGAGCGGTTCCAACTGCGCTCGGACTTTCAGCCCGCCGGAGATCAACCCGAGGCCATAAGGAGGCTGGTAGAGGGGGCCAACCAGCAAGAGGCGCAGACGCTGCTGGGCGTCACCGGCAGCGGCAAGACTTTCACAGTGGCAAACGTGATAGCAGAGTCCGGCAAGAACACTCTGGTCATATCCCACAACAAGACACTGGCCGCCCAGCTATATGCGGAGCTTAAGCAGTTCTTTCCGAAGAACAACGTGGGGTATTTTGTATCGTTCTACGACTACTACCAGCCGGAGAGTTACATGCCCCAGACGGACACCTACATCGAGAAGGACACACGGCGCAACGAGATCATAGAAAAGATGCGCCTAGAGGCCACCGCCATGCTGCTCTCCGGGGAGCCCACCGTGATAGTGGCCACCGTCTCCTGCATATACTCGCTGGGCAACCCCAAGGACTGGAAGGATCTGGCCATAACCCTGAAGGCCGGCGGGCGGACCAGCCGGCAGGACATAATACGTCGGCTGCTGGACGCCAGATACGAGAGGAACGACACCGAGGTGGCCCCGGGCAACTTCCGCGTCCGAGGAGACACCGTAGACGTCGTTCCCGCATACTCGGATGATGCGATCCGGATATCGATGTTCGGCGACGAGGTGGAACGGATATCGGTGAGGGATCCTGTCTCCATGGCAGAGAAGAGCAGGCTGCCGGGCATAACCATATACCCCGCCAAGCACTACCTGACAGCCCGCGACGTCCGGGAGGGCGCCGTGCGCTCCATCCGCGAGGAGCTGGAGACTAGGCTGTGCGAGCTGCCCGAGCTGCCGCGACAACGGCTGGAGAGCCGGACCAACTACGACATAGAGATGATACAGGAGGTCGGGTACTGCGCCGGAATAGAGAACTACTCACGACACTTTGACGGCCGCAGACCCGGCGAGAAGGCATTCTGCCTGATGGACTTTTTCGGGGACGACTTTCTGTTGGTGATAGACGAGTGCCACGTCACCCTGCCGCAGCTGCATGCCATGTACAAGGGCGACTGGTCCCGCAAGAAGCAGCTGGTCGACTACGGCTTCCGGCTGCCCAGTGCTTATGACAACAGGCCCCTCAAGTTCTCCGAGTTTGAGGGGTACATTGGAAATACGCTCTTCGTCTCGGCCACCCCCGGCGGGTACGAGAAAAAAAGATCTCACCGGATTGTAGAGCAGTTGGTGAGGCCCACCGGGCTGGTGGATCCGCGCGTCCAGACAAGGTCCACCCAAGGACAGATGGACGATCTCATAGGGGAGATACGGATACGAGCCTCCCGCTCCGAGCGCGTCTTGGTCACCACTCTCACCAAGCGCATGGCAGAGGACCTGGCCGAGTACCTCTCCAAGAAGGAGATAAGGGTTCGATACATGCACTCGGAGATAGAGGGACTCCAGAGGACCGAGTTGATACGACAGCTGCGCCTGGGCGAGTACGACGTCTTGGTGGGGATAAACCTGCTGCGGGAGGGGCTGGACATACCCGAGGTCTCGCTGGTGGCCATCTTGGACGCGGACAAGGAGGGGTTCCTGCGCAACTACACCAGCCTGATACAGACCTTCGGCAGGGCGGCACGGAATGCCAACGGGGCCGTCATCATGTACGCCGACACCATGACAAAGTCCATGCGCCAGGCCATAGAGGAGACAGGCCGGCGCCGGGAGCGGCAGCTGGAGTACAACCGCGTGCACGGCATCACTCCCCACACCGTGTCAAAGCCCATACCCGAGGCAGACGGGGAGGTGGACACCGCCAAGCACAAGACTACTGGAGACATACGCATGGAGATAATAGAGATGGAGGCGCAGATGAAGACGTACGCCGACCAGATGGAGTTCGAGAAGGCCATTGAGTGTCGGGATCGCATCAACGGCATGGAGAGGGAGTTGAAGAGGCGCCGTGTCTAGTCTGGTCATACGGGGCGCCCGGCACCACAACCTCAAGAACATAGACATAGACCTGCCCAAAGGGACGCTGCTGGTAATAAGCGGGCTCTCCGGCTCGGGCAAGTCCACCCTGGCCTTCGATACCATATACGCCGAGGGCCAGCGCCGGTATGTAGAGTCGCTCTCCGCATACGCCCGGCAATTCCTTGACATTATGGAGAAGCCCGACGTCGACTCCATAGAGGGCCTCGCGCCGGCCATATCCATACAGCAGAAGACCACCAGCAAGAATCCCCGCTCGACGGTGGGCACGACTACCGAGATATACGACTACCTGAGGCTGCTGTATGCGCGGGCGGGCACCCCATACTGCCACAAGTGCGACAGGCCCATCTCCAGCCAGTCGGTGGAGACCATCTGCGATTCGGTGCTCCGGGAATTCGGCGGCAGGGACATAATGGTTCTAGCCCCCCTGATAAAGAGGAAGAAGGGGACACACACCGGCGTAATCTCCAAGGCCGCCGGAGAAGGATACTCCCGGGTGCGAGTGGACGGGAAGGTGCACAACCTGGACGACGAGATTCCCCCCATGGACAGGCAGCAGTGGCACGACATAGAGATCGTGGTTGACCGCATGAATGCCGAAAGGTCTGAGCGCTCCAGACTGTTTGAGAGCGTGCAAACGGCCGTGGACGCGGCCGGTGGCGAGGTCATGGTGACCTCCGACAAGGACAGCCGTGTGTACTCCCAGAGCAACGCGTGCCCATACTGCGGCGTGAACATAGGAGAGATGGAGCCGCGGACCTTCTCGTTCAACTCACCCTTCGGCCTCTGCCAGAGCTGCTCCGGACTGGGTGAGAGCGAGGGGTACGACTTTGACCTGGTTATCCCCGACGACTCCAAGAGCATAAACGGCGGAGCCGTGCGCCCTTGGGGCTCTGATATATCACCCCCCGTAAGGGAGCGGATGCAGCACCTAGCAGAGCAGTACGGCTTTGATCTGGACACGCCCATAGAGGACTACAGCGACGAGCAGTTCTTCGGGCTGGTGTACGGCTCCGAGGGAGGACCGGACCCCATGCCACTGTTCTTCGGGGACAGCGTGCACCGCGGGGTGATCGGCATGATACAAGAGATCGAGCACAACATGAACAAGGACGATGCAGTCGCCATGCGAAACATGTTTGTGCGGAACATCCGATGCCCCGCATGCAACGGCAAGAAGCTGCGCCCCGAGCCGCTGGGGGTGCGCATATCCGACAAGAACATCATGGATGTCTGCGACATGTCCATACTGGAATGCCGGGAGTTCTTTGAGAACTTGGAGCTGGATCCGACCCGGGCATACATAGCCAAAGACATACTCCGGGAGATAAAGAACAGGCTGGAGTTTCTAATCAATGTGGGGCTCACGTACCTCACTCTGAACCGCAAGAGCTCCACACTCTCAGGCGGAGAGGCGCAACGCATACGGCTGGCCACCCAGATAGGGTCAAGCCTTACTGGGGTGCTGTACGTGCTGGACGAGCCCACCATAGGCCTCCATCAGCGCGACAATGACCGGCTGGTGAAGACCCTCAAGAGGCTGCGGGACTTGGGCAACACCGTGATAGTGGTGGAGCATGACGAGGAGGTCATCCGGAGTTCTGACTGGATGGTAGACCTGGGACCGGGAGCAGGCGTTCACGGGGGCGACGTCGTATTCCAAGGCACCATGGAGGAGATACTCAACGGGGCCGACTCCATAACGGGCGAGTACCTACGCGGCAGTAGGCGCATCATCTTGGAGAACAGGGTGCGGCGGGACGGCGGGACCCTGACGGTGGTGGGCGCCGCCGAGAACAACCTCAAGGAGATAGACGTGGAGTTCCCACTGGGAAAGATGGTCTGCGTCACTGGCGTCTCCGGCTCGGGCAAGTCCACCCTAGTGAACACCATACTCCTTTCGGAGCTGCAGCACCGCCTGACCCGCCCCGAGACGTGGGCTGGGGCCCACAAGGACATCCTGGGTACCGAGAACATAGACAAGGTCATAGCCATAGACCAGTCCCCCATAGGCAGGACACCCCGCTCCAACCCGGCCACCTACATAGGGGTGTTCTCCCCCATACGGGAAGTCTTCGCCAAGACGGAGCTGTCAAAGTCCCGCGGGTACACGCCGGGGCAGTTCTCGTTCAACGTGCAAAAGGGCCGCTGCTTCGAGTGCGAGGGCAGCGGGGTGCGCCGCATAGAGATGCAGTTCCTCTCGGACATATACGTACGGTGTAACAAGTGCCACGGCAAGCGCTTCGATTCGCAGACGCTGCAGGTCCGGTACCGGGGAAAGACCATCAGCGACATACTGGAGATGACAGTGGACGAGGCGCTCGTCTTCTTCAAGCACCACAACATAATACGCCGCAAGCTGGACACCATACGTGACGTGGGGCTGGGGTACATACGGCTGGGTCAGCCCTCCACCACCCTCTCGGGCGGCGAGGCGCAGCGCATCAAGCTGGCCTCCGAGCTCTCCAAGAGAGGTACCGGCAGAACCATGTACGTACTGGACGAACCCACCACAGGCCTACACTTTGCCGACGTACACAAGCTGCTGGAGGTACTCAACCAGCTGGTCAACCAGGGAAACACTGTGGTGGTAATAGAGCACAATATGGATGTCATAGCCAACGCCGACTGGATCATAGATTTGGGACCGGAGGGCGGCGACGCCGGGGGAGAGGTGGTGGCCTACGGCACTCCCGCCCAGATCGTGCGCGCCGATACACATACAGGCATGTATCTCAAGAAGATGCTCAAGATTGTTTGACGTATCGCAGGTGGCCATCCCCCAGCACCCCGGCATATACATCATGAGGAATGGCGACGGCACGGTGATATACGTAGGCAAGGCAAAGAATCTGAGGAGGCGCGTCAGGTCATACTTCAGCCGCTCCCAAGACCCCAAGACCGCCCGGCTGGTGGAGCAGATACGCGGCATAGAGTTCGTCCTGACCGACACCGAGAGCGAGGCATACATACTGGAGTCCGGCATGATAAAGCGCCACAGGCCCAAGTTCAACATTGAGCTGAAGGACCAAGAGAGATACACCTACCTAAAGATAACCGACGAGAAGTACCCCAGACTGGTGGTGGCCCGCCGCACCCGGAAGGGCAAGTTTCTTGGAAAGGGTGATGTGTACGGACCCTTTGTGCACGGCAGCTCCAAACTGCTCACCATAGGCACGCTGCGCAAGACCTTCAAGGTGCGCATATGCAAGACGCTGCCCAAGAAGGTGTGCCTGGAGTACCACATGGGCAACTGCGAGGGGCCCTGCGAGTTTGCCGGGGCGCAGGAACGGTACGGTTCCCACATAGCCGATTTGGTGGAGGTGTTGCGCAACCGCGACCAGGCCGGGGCGTTCGCCGGGAAGCTGAAGGCAGAGATGGAGCAAGCCTCAGAGATGCGCCAGTTCGAGCGTGCCCGGGAGATCCGCGACACTCTGGCCAGGCTAGGCAGCCTACGGCAGGAGCAGAAGATGGCACGCCCCCAGGGCGCCGACGAGGAGTTCTTCGGGATAAGGGTTAGCGGCGGAGAGGCTGTAGTGATGAACTTTAGGCTGGCCGGAGGAGTCATCCGGGACAGCGACAGGTTCACCTTTGATACGGTTGGGGACAACAACTTTGGCAACTTTCTGTACCAGTACTACACGACGCATCCGGTCCCCGACATAATAGTGGTCAGCCAAGAGCCGGAGAACCGAGCCATTCTGGAAGAGATGTTGTCGGCGCACTCAGGGCAGCCTGTCGTGATAATTACACCGGACAACACGATGCGCCAAAACATGATAGGACTGTTGCTCCGCAACATAGACGCGGCGGCCATCTCAGATCCCGGAGTGCTTGAGCTGCAAGGGATACTGGACCTGCCCCGACCACCCCGCATAATAGAGTGCTTTGACATATCCAACCACGGCGCCGATTATGCGGTGGGCGCCATGTCACGGCTGGTTGACGGCAAGCCCGACAAGTCAGGATACCGCAAGTTTCGCATCAGAGAAGTGCAAGGCAGGGACGACTACTCCATGATACGCGAGGTAGTGAGGAGGCGCTATGTCCGGCTGAGCAGGGAGAACGGCACCATGCCGGACATGGTGCTCATAGACGGCGGGAAAGGGCAGCTGGGCTCGGCTGTCTCCGCCCTCAAGGAGGCGGGCGTGTCACTTCCCTGCGCCTCGCTGGCCAAGGAGAACGAGGAGGTGTACTTGCCGGGTGGCAAGGAGCCCATCACGATACCGCGCAAGATGCCATCTCTGCAGGTATTGCAACGCGCCAGGGACGAGTCGCACAGGTTCGGCGTAGCGTACAACCGCGCCATACGCAGCGCCCAGATAAAATAAGAAAAATGGTGTCAGTTTACCTGTATGATTCCAAGCATCCAAGGGTGCACCAGGCAGAAGTAGTCATAGGTTCCGGATGCCTCAAAGGTGTGCTCGAATGTCGTGCCACTCATCACCAGACTGCTGTCGAATATTCCGTCGGGGCCAGTCGATGGGGAGCCGGACGTTATCGTGTGTGGTACTGCGTCGTTGTTGAGCCACACCACCGTATCGCCCACGCTGATCTCCAGCATGCTGGGCATGAAGCAGGTATCGTCCTCCTCACATCCAGGAACTGATGTTCCTTCGGAGTTGACTACCTCCCAAGTGGTCGGACCCATGGGCTCTTCCGCTTCGGTCTCTGCGGTCATCTCTGTCTCCTCTGTGGTCTCTTCCATTGTTTCCTCCATGGTCTCTTCGGTCATCTCGGTCTCTTCCATTGTTTCCTCCATGGTCTCTTCCATGGTCTCTTCCATGGTCTCTTCGGTCATCTCGGTCTCTTCCATTGTTTCCTCCATGGTCTCCTCCATGACACTCTGCGCCTCTTCCTCAGACGGTTCTGTTGAAGCCGGTTCGGGTTCGTCGGGTGGCTCCACGGTTGCCGTGGGAGGTGCGATCGGTACTGTCGGAACGCTTGTGGGCGGTTCCGACACGCCGTAGAATGCAATAGCCACTGCCACCGCCGCGATCCCGATGGAATACCCGACTGCCGCCTTGTCCTGTGTTGTCATTTGTGTGCATCAGGCGCAACTTCTTAAATAAGGTTTAAGGCGAGTTGGGGTTCCGGCCGTCTGCCCGCTACCTCAAGCGCCCCGGCCGTCGAACACCATGCAGGAAGCCCTGGATAGGAGTCAGCAGAGCCTGAGCCGGCGCCGTCAGCATGCTGCCTCTCAAGGTCGGCGCGGCCACACCCGTCGTATGGTTCAGTCCTGGACGATTCAGCATAGCATCCGGCGCCGAGAATTCGAAGCCGAGCTGCCGTACCGGAGACGTGATTAGCAATAAGGACTCTACGCTCAAAGTCCCCAAGAGTTCACGCTCAAAATGCCAATTACTAATCATCTCTCGGAATGCCATGGAATGCAGGTCCGGCGGGCAAACAAGTCTGTCGAATATCGCATCTACTGCGGCTGAATTCAGGAATGGTGCGATATGGCTGCTGGTGTGTGCGGCTTGATTTGTTGAACGTCTATGTGTGTTTATTATTTTTCTGCACTACAGTCGACTATGATTGGACAATTTTACGCGCAGAATACAGCCCGGCGCGCAGGCGCCCTTACTGTCAAAAAATAAAAAATGGATTAGCCAGAACCGGGAGCTGCATCTGCTCCCGTACTTATAATAGAATCGTCAAGATATGAGTATCTGCCGATTGCGGTCCATTCACCGTCGACGATGCTCCATACGTCATAGTCCGCTTTGTCCAAATCACCTGCTTCATTCAGTACCGTACTTCCAATGGCCCCCACATACTGGGAGGCAACTTCAGGAAATATTGACTTGATGGTTCCCGCATCAGTGGACCCCGACTGCAATATGGACAGTCCGACTAACCACGCTGCATCATACGCATGGTACACTAATGTTATGGGTGTTTCGCCGATTGTTTCGATGAAATACGACTCCACAACACCATGTATGTCGTTGCCGGATTCGGCCACCTGCACGCCGATGTACCCCACATTTGGCCTTGTTACGAAGTCCCGGGTTTTCGGATCATTCAGTACATCACTCTTTTTAGTCAGTGTCTCGGCTATGAACCACTTGACATCATCTAGTGCGTCATAGCTGCCGGCGTTCTGCAGTATCGGGATGGAATGGCCGAATGCTATAAGGAACACGGCCACATTGTCACTGCCGTGTGTCTCTATTGCATCCTGAACCAGATCACTCAAGAGTGATACCTCAGATCCAAACTCCGATGCCTCCGGATTAAACCGTATGCCCTCATCAAATGCATAGCCACGCGACTCAAAGTTTGCTTTCGTTGCATCGCGCAGGCCATCGCCGTAGGTATCACCTAACCAAATGGGCACCACATACTCTATGCCCTCGCTCTCGAGAAGTTTACCCACTGCAGCAGCCTGATTGAAATCGTCCGGCACCATACGGAATACGCTGTCGTTGGGTATGGCGAGCCTTGGAGCGGTTGAACAACAGCTGATCAACATCATGTCGTTTATGTCCGCATATGTCTTTACTTGTGTCGTAGTGGAACTGATCCGCGGTCCTATGATGATGTCGATGTCCCTAGCATGCAATGTTGTGGCCTTTTCAAGGGCCACATTGGGATTTGTTGCAGTGTCCTCTGACACCAACTTCAGTTGCCATCCAGCATTTATGCTGTCAAGGAATGCGTTGAAGTGGTCTGCTCCCAGCTGGGTGGCATCGCGTGTATGGTACCCGGTCGCATCCTGCCTGCCTGTGAGCGGGTACAGCGACCCTACCAGCACTTCGCCTTCCGGCTGCTCGGCCGCCGTCAAGAGGTTTCTTTCGGCGGCGTATACTCCACTCTTTACCCAAGCGTTGTCCACAACCTTCCATATCTGATAGTTAGCCAGTACAAGATCGCCAGCCTCATTCAGCTCTGCAGATGCCATAGCGCCGGCGTGGTCATCAGCCACATCCACAAACACCTTCTTGACATCTGCTGCCTCCGAACTATTGGCTTCCATTATGGCTTTGCCCACTACCCAGACAGCATCATATGCGGGGTGAACGAACGAAATTGGTGCAGCGCCCAGTTCTTCTGTCAGCAACTCATCTATGCGATCAGACTGCTGTCCGGGGCTAATTAGAACTTGCAGGGATGTAAGGTTCACAGAGTTGGCAAACTCCGAGGCTATCGGGTCGTCAAACAGATAGGTTGTACCGGCCACCGCTTCGGAGCCATACCAGCGTACGTCACCAAGATCTTCACGAAGGGAGGCTTCTTGGATTATGCTAAGCGTTTCGTCAAACGACGTCATGAAGACCGCGACCTTGTCTGCTCCGTACCGGTCCACAAGTGTTTGTACGTGCCCGGCCATTGAATCCACCTCTAGGGCAAAGTTCCTTGTGCCAGGGAAGTATCCTACGCCGAGCACCTCGCCGCCGTGTTCCTGAAAACTCTTCACAACAGCATCGTTGAGGCCATCTCCATACGCATCACCCCTCCACGTGGTAACAAGACCCCGTATGCCATCGCTAACAAGAAGTTTAGCTACGGCCGCACCCTGATTTTCATCATCAGGTACAAACCGGTAGACGCTATCGCCAGCAATGCTCAATCGCGGAGATGTGGAGCAACAACTCACAACCAACATGTCATTTTCGTCAGCATATGTCTTCACGTTCTGCACATTAGCCGACCCTGCCGGACCCAGCAAGATTGTTATGCCCCTAGCATGAAGCGCCTGAGCCTTCTCCAAAGATACTACTGCACTAGTGTTCGTGTCTTCGGTGACTAGATCAATCCACCATGTGGCACCGTGTTCTGCCAGATATGCGTTAAAGTCACTCACAGCAAGTTCTGTTGCTGCTTGTATGTCATCACCAGCGGAGCTAAGTTCACCACTAAGTGGAATGAGCGCCCCTATCTGTATCGGTCCAGTAACCGACATCATGGCATCGTCAGTCGGCATAGAGTCCTCCTGTGCCCATGCACCCACAACGGGGGTGGCCACGATCAGACTAACTACGGTCAATACTCCTGTAATGAATGTTGTATTCATATTGCCAATCCGCTGACTGCATGGCTTATAAACTGCCCTACATTTAGCTCAACGGGTGTTGGACGCGCAATCGCATCACGCATGGCTGGCAGCAGTCCAATTTCATTTATCCGTTATAATACTGTACATATATTGCAATATACCATAGACAATATTCTTTAACCCGACAACCACACAGCCAACATGAGACTGGGACTGGCCTTAGTGGTGGCAGTGGCGGCCGCCACTACACACCCGGCATGGGCAGACGTATACGTACAGAACGACCGGATGTATGTTGGAGGCGACGGCTCCCTGCACATTGTGGGCGAGGTGTACAACGGCTTGGACGCGCCCTTGGGCCAGGTGGCTGTGGATGTTCAGGTCTACGACGGCCACGACGAAGTAGCTGCCGGCAGTGGTTGGTCTCTTATCAACACCGTAATGCCCGGCATGGTGGGACCATTCGACATAGTCATCACTGATGCGGACACCCGGCGCGCCCATGACTATACCGCAACCGTAGACTATTCGGTACGCTCACCCAAGAGCCAAGTCATCGACGTGACGTCAGCGAGTCTAGAGAGGAGCAGCCAAGGCGACCTGTTCGTAACCGGCACGGTAGTCAACCGTGGCCAAGCCACGGCAAACATGATATCGGTGGTGGCCACCATATACGACAGGGATGGCAATGTGGCGACGGTGGCCCGCACGCAGCCAGAGCCCGACTACCTGCGCGCCGACCACGAGTGGGTCTTCGTGGTCCCCATTCCCGAGAGGGACCAGACTCGTGAAGTGGCCGGATATTCCTTGGTTGCCGAGTCCGAGGAGTACGCGGCAGTGCCAGAGTTTCCCTTGGGGTCTACAGTGGTAATGGCCGCCTCGGCGGCCGGGTACGTGCTACTCACTCGGAACTCGTCCATCATGCGCAGCAGGGCATAGTCACAGTAACCCTTGGCGCTGTAGCGATTCCATAGTATCGGATATCTCCACGGCCAAGTCCCCCTTGTCCAGCCTAACCGGCCTGCGGAACGCGATAGGGACAGTCATGGTCAGCATGTCCTGATCCGTGTGTGATATGCGCACCGAATGGAATGGGTAGTTTTTGGCCCGCATGTACCCCGACCACCTGGCCAAGGCTCGGTTTACCTGTCCCATCTTGTCCTCCAGATTGTATATGTCAATATCCAGATCTCCGTCAAACAGTCCAAACTTCAGCATCGGCACTATCAGATAACCTCCCGACACCGGAGCCTTCTGCTTGAGCATAGACTCTATCTGCTCCTCGGTGGCATCCTCACCGTAGTCGGGATCAAAGTAGCCTGCAATGTACTTTTTGGAGTCCAATATACGGAAGTACGTATCATCCAAGTCCAGCTTCCATGAAGACTGCGAACTCGAACGGCGGCCTATCCCCAACACCAACCCCACCATCCCCGCGGCCCAATTATATCTTGGGAGCCGCCGGGCGGCATATGCTTGGCGGGTGTGCCGGAGGCATGTTTAAAGGCTCATGCGCCCACACACCCCATGGACAAGCAGTACGCTGCCGCGGTAATTCTGATAATATTCGGGCTAGGTCTCACCCAGATACAGGGGTCTGACGGCTCCTTCCTGATGGGACTGGGGATCGGTACTATCATCATCTCTCTGGTCTGGATCGTCCGCATAATAATACGGGACATGAAGCGCCGCTAGAAGATACAGTCTGCGGTCGTGGGCGTCAAATGTTTTATTGTGCCGATGCTGCCCCCACGTATGGACTGGATTACCTGGGATGCCGGCGCCCTTACGCCCCTTCTTACCCTAGGCTTTGGCCTGACCGTGGGATTGGCGCATGCCATTGAGCCGGATCACGTGGCGGCAGTGGGAACACAGGCTGCATCCAAGAACGCAAGTCTTCGGAGACACGGCATTAGGGAGAGTATAACCAAATCGTCGGTGCTGGGCGCCGTCTGGGGCGCTGGACACGCCACCACCCTAGTCCTCTTCGGCATGCTGGTGTATACAGCCGCATCCCTCATACAGGACTGGGTCTTCTCCGGACTGGAGATGGTGGTGGGCGCGATGCTTCTGGCCCTGGGTGCTTCGGCCATCCTAGGCAAGAGCATCCTGTGGCCTGTGCACCGGCACCATCACTCCCATCGGGACGGAACGTCCCACGCCCACAAGCACGAACACGACGACGGACTGCACAACCACACCCACCGCTCATACATCATAGGACTGGTACATGGCTTGGCCGGAAGCGGTAGCCTAGTGGCACTAACCTCCGCCACCATTGAAGGTCCGGCCATGATGCTAGCGTTCATGCTGTTATTTGGAGCGGGTGCGGCGGTGGGCATGTGTGTCATGGGCGGCCTGCTGGGCGTTCCAATTTCCTTGGCAAGTCGGAAGAGCGGGATGCGCCGACTTGTACAGTACGTGACCGGAGCCTTCAGTGCGGCTATGGGAATCATGATACTCTACCAGACCGGTGCAGTGGTGCTGTCCGGCGCACCGGCAGCCTAGAGCGGCGTCATCGTGTCAATCAGGCGGGCGTTTGTGACTTGGCCGTCCTTTTCCTGAATCTCCAGATCCACCGTATACTTGAGGCTGTTCAGCATAAAGTTCACCTGAACATCCCACGCCTCCCGGGGACCCTTCTCGGGCACTTGGTATGCCACGTTAACACGAAACTCCTCCACCTCACCGTACAGGGCACCTATGACGCGCCTCGACTCCCTCTCTATGTCTTCGGGTGTGCTGACTTGAGTCATGCCTTTTTCGGTTGTTATTTTGATATATAAGAATTTTAGATGTGTGTAGAAAGGCGCGGCCGAACCGCCTGCCGATCGCGGCGCTGTCTGGATGTCGGACAAGTCAGCGTCGCCTGGACCATCACCGGAACGCTCCGAACAGGGACTTTTTCTTCTTGCCGGCAATCTTCTCCATTACGCGCTCGCGATGGTACTGGGCCCTCCTGTTATTCGGATCCAGATCCAGCGCCATGTCATAATACTTTAGTGACTCCTCGTATCTCTTCAGCGACATCAGTATCCGGGCCCTGTAGCTTATGGCGTAGACGTATCCCGGATTGATCTCCAGCGCCCTGTTGCAGTGTTTGAGCGCCTCCTCATACTCAGCCTCGTGGTCCAGCAGCCACACCATGGTACACAGCGCCATGACGTTGTCCGGTTCCCGGAGCAGGGCGCTCTGGCAGAAGAACCTAGCGGCCCCGGTCTTCTTCATGGAGTACAGCGAGACGCCCTTGCTGTAAAGCGCCCTGACGTGGCCCGGATGCGCCTCCAGCACCCTGTCGAAGCACTCGACTGCCTTCTGGAACAGGCCCTTTCGATCGCATATCAGGCCTTGCGTCATCAGCGCCTCCGTATTGGCCGGATTTATCTTCAGAGCCTCGTCCAAATAGGGAAAGACGTCCTTTGTGGAAAAGCCGGCCAGATCCAGCGTCCATGCCTTGGCCACTAATGCCTGGGCATTCTTCGGATTCTTCTCCAGCGCCTGGGTGTACCACACTATGGCATCCTCATGCTTCCCCTCCTGGGTCAGCCGACGCCCCTTCTCGTACAGAAGATCGGAGCGGGCCGAGTCTGCCGCGATAGCATCGTTCAGGCACGATATGGACTCGGAGGCACGGCCCATCCTGCCCAGTATGCGGCTCTTGACATACAGGACGTCGGCATCGCCCGGCTTGGTGGCCAGAATCCCGTCCAGTGTCGCGATGGCCTCCCCGTGCCTGCCTAAGCCACTCTGGCAAGAGGCGGCCACCGTAAGCGCCTCCATGTGGTCGGGGTGGTCGGGCCCTATGCGCCCCAGACACTCAAGCGCCTCAACATACCTTCGCAGCTTCTCCAAGACCCGGCCCCTGCCCAGCAGTATGTCGGCATTGCCGGGGTCCGGCTCCAGGGCCATATCCAGATGCTCAAGAGCATCCCCGAACCTCCCCAGTCGGTACAGCACCATCCCCATGCGGCGGTTCGCGGCGACATGGTGCGGATCCGTGCGCAGGGCCCGAGAGTAGCACGCCGCCGCCTTGTCATACTCGCCATACCCCTCCCAATACACGCCCCTGTTGATGTGGTTCCACTCACCACCGGGCTTCTCAAACATCGTGCGGATTGGGGCGTGCGGGTTTTTTAGCATGACGGCGGGCTGGAGGAAATGGGTGCATGCGCCTCCAGCAGGACTGTACCGATCCTGTCTTGATCTCCATGGTGACCTTCCGCGTCATCTCTGGCACTCCGATCATCACCTGGTCTGTAGACAGCACGCCAGAGAT